>JAIQFV010000028.1 GCA_020073085.1 Terriglobia bacterium
TGCACGGAGCATCGTGGTCAGACGGTCAATCCTGCTTCGGCAAGTACGGGCCTGCGACGTTGCAGCCTCCAGCGCCGCTGCGAAGGAAGCGTCCCCGCGCTTCCGCAACGAGCAGTAAGCCAATTGCCAATAGCGAAGACCTGTCCGTTCTGTCCGGCGCCCACCCGGTCTTTCTAGATCATGTCCAATAACCATCGGGTGCCGTTCGCCTGGGTGTAATCCATTCGCAGCACATAAGGCGGCTCGGTGCTCAACCAATATTTGAGCAGCCCGGGAATCACTCCAGCCTGAGGGCGACAGCTTACTTCGTCCGAAGGTACGTTAAGTCGTACTCCACGTTCCAGGTCTTCCCGCCATCGGTCGAGCCCTGGCTGAACTGCCTCACCTTGTCCGCTCCCTGGCTAAAAAACTGGAGATGCCGCCTCAGGCGGGTCCCATTGGGCTGCGGGATGTCCTCGGTGTAATAATCCATGACCCCATCCTTCAACCCCCCGAAAAAAAAGATGGTGTCTCCTCTCGCATCCACCCAGGTTTGTTCCCAGCGTTTCTTGTCTTTGTCATAGATGTTGAAGCTCTTCCCGGTTCCGCCGCTCCGGCCGGTCCAGTTTTCCAGCACAACGCAATCGCCCAGGATCAACTCGATCTTACTGGTGCCGGCCGGTACCTGCCCCGCCGTGGTGACGACGTTCCAATCGCCCACCCAGAAATCAAATTGACGATTCTCGGGCGAGTAGGCGCAAGGTTTTTGATTCTTCCTGGCTCGCTCAAGCGCCTTGGCAAAGCGGGGATCCGCGCGCAGAGGGCCAAGATCGCTATCCGATTCGAGTATGTCCACCTGAAAGAAACCTGCATCCAAGGCCCTATCGAGGTCTTGGAAGGCGGCCTCCAAGGTGCCAGCCGCCACATCCAGCCTGATCCTTTCGGAATCGGCCTGGAGAGAAGGAAGACCAGTCGCTTCGCTCCATTTCAAGGCAAGCCGGGCTTGGTTGAAGTCCCCCAACTTGCGAAGGGAGACGGCAAGCCGGTACCACGCCAGGGGACTGTCCTGTTTGGCCTTTGTAATCTCCCGGTAAGCCTTGACTGCGGCGGACCATTGCTGTGCCTGGTAGGCTTCATTCGCCTGCTCCTCGAGAGATGTTCCTTTCGCCGGGGCCGTTTGGCCAAAACTGGGGGTCACGGCCAGACAGACCATTAGGATCACTGCATTCAGAATCGGGGAAGTACGCTTTTTCATTCGTTTGTCCTCCGCATGCGTGGTGGTTCGAGCGAAAACACGGGACGCCGCTTAGGTTCGTAACGGATTCCGGGTAGGTCTGATCCTCATCGCAGAAGGGCGTCTTTTCCTGGACGCTTCCGCCTCCCACGGTGAGGAGAAGCCATGAAAAGAATCACGCGTCTCGTGAGGATGCATTGGATCCCCCTGGGATTGATTATTATAACAGAGCCGCTTCTCGTGCTTCTCACCCTGCAGTACCGGGCCCTGCGAACGCTGGAACAAACACTTCCCGTGGACGGTCGACATGCCTGTGGCTAAACTCCGGAAAAAAATCGAACCCAATCCGGAGAATCCTACGTATCTGATTACTATCCACAGCGTGGGCTATAAGTTTGTGACAGGATGAAGGCGAACCGGGGTCAATGAATGGCGCATCTGCGGAGCCCGGCGGCTTCCTTTTAGGCCCGTAGGGGTCGAAGAATGGAAGCCCCATCTGAGCTCCGCGTTCTTTTGCGAAGCGAGGGTGGGGTCGGGGGAGAAAGAAGAGTCAGATCAGGTCCGGAGGACCAAAAGAACGTAGCCCCGTCTGTCGAAGATCCGCCGTGGCGGGAGCCCCGCGCTTTTTCTCTTTGCGGGGCGAGGGCGGGGTAGCCATGAGAAAAAATGCGAGAGCCCTGCTGGCAGGGCGAAACGATGTCGCAGATCTCAGCATGCCGAACGCCCTATTCGATGTCTTGCACCCGGGGGGAGTTCGCCTATTCCTGGGGAATTATTGTAGGATTGTCCGAAGATCCATGCGGCAGATTCTTTCGCCCCGCAAGCGGGGCTTGCATGTCAATAAGGAGACCGTTACCCCACCCTCGCTCCGCCCCGCAAAGAACGCGGGACGGAGCTTCAGGTGGGGCTACAATCTGACAGCCCTACGGGCCTATGGTGCAGCTTCCGGTGGGACTACCCGCCCAGGGGGGACCTCCCCGCTGGCCTGAAAAGGAGCTTCAGATGGGTCTGCACACCTGGGCGGCACAGCCCTACGGGCCGAAAGCGGAGCTTCAAGTGGGGTCATGCACCGCAGCGCAAGAGCCCTACGGGCCGAAAGCGGAGCTTCAAGTGGGGTCATGCGCCGCAGCGCAAGAGTCCTACGGGCCGAAAGCGGAGCATCGGGTGGGGTCATGCGCCCCAGCGCAAGAGCCCTACGGGCCGAAAGAGACAAAGGCGTTATTCTAAGAGTATCTACTTCTGGAGAGCGAATCTCCCTCCGGCGGCTTTGGTCGTGTCATTCAACTCCGCAATTCGGAATTACTGCTCACAAAGAGGAGAAGCTCAAAATGGAGAACAACACCGTTGCAGGTTCACATGGCTCTCGATCCGATGAGGACACATTCCCCAAACTCCAATCGAAGACTTGGGGTAAGGAAATCCTGTCAGGTCCGCGCGTAACCAGAGCCCTGCGGCACGACAGCTCTTTGGAGCGAAGACGACTCCGTCTCATGAGCTCATTCTTGTCCTTGGTCTTCCTCTTCCTGGCGCATGGGTCGTACGGCCAGGAGCCCCGGGCACAGATCAGTCTACAGATCGACCGGCTTGAACACGCCATGAAATCCGCTCCCGCCTCCGATTCGTCCGCGGATGAAGCGGCAAGCCTTCAACAGGTCCGCAAAGCTCTCGATGCCGGGTACGTGTACGCCAGCCTGTACGGCCTTGAGCCGGCCATGCTCAATATCGCCACCCTGCAATACACCCTTTCCAAAGTCGGCCTGGAATCCAAGGGCCTGGAGGCCTTTGAAAAGGAATGGCAAAGGGTGGGCACGCAACTGAAGGCGGAAGAACAAGGCTTGACCGACGCGAAACTCTCGTCGCTCCCTTCAGCGGTGAGAGCGATGGTTGAGGCCGCCCAGGTGCAGAGCCGCACCTATTACCAGGCGGCCCGGCTGTATGGCCGGGAAACCACCCCGCAATATGGACTGCAGTACGTCGGCCTTTCCAAAGGGTATCTCGACTTTGCCGTCTGGTGTGCCGATTTGCAGTTTCCGAAGAGCCCGGCGTGGAAGGGCCATTCCCCCGGAAATGATATTGCGGGGCTGGAAAAAGAAGTCATCCGAAACTACAGTCAACCCCAGGCTTTGAAGCAGAATGAGGAGTTCATTGGGATCAACTCCCGCCTGAACTTCGCCAGGGAACTGGACAAACAGGGGAGATGGGAAGGCGCATTGCAGATCTACTTGAACGCGTCACTTGCCTATGGCCTGATCAACCCGCCCTCAGCAGGGGACTTGCAGCTCGGCGCGTTGCAAGAGGAAAGCAAGGGCCTCCGAAACCGTCTGGCCGCCGGCCACCTTGACTGGAGCCTCGGTCAAATGTACTGGGAAATCGCCCAACTCGATTTGGAGGGACAGGCGGACAAGAAGATGGACAAGGCGGACGCCATTCATGCCGGCGTCATTTTGAAGGAGGTTTTGCCACGGTACCTGAGCTACCTCGAGCACAGCGCTCCGACGGCCTCCGCCACTCCGGCCGCCGCTCAAGTCACCGTCACGCTGGTCCGCTGGCCTTACACTTGACATCTCTGCGATCCGGCAAGTTTGCTGGCACAGGACGTCATCCAGCGGTACGGTGACCGGGTTCGATTCGTAAGCGAGAACTGGGGAAGCTCGAAACAGGCCGATCGTTTTGGCTTGAAGCGGTATCCCGTGGTGTTTGTGAACGACGTACTTCTTGCACGCTCCGAGGATTTTGGCTGGTTTGGCGCGAAAGGCCGCTACACGCCCTGGCTCAAGCTGGAAAATCACGAGAAATTCAAGAAGGACCTGACTCACATGATTGATCTGGAGCTCAAGGGAGATAGGCGAGCGGCCCTCGAGGCGCAGTCGCCGGCCTCACAGGAGGAACTCGCGCGGCTCCCTCAGCTCAGCGCGAAAGACCTGGCCGGGTCGACCGTCGACGCGGCCTCCTTGTCGGGGAAGCTCGTCGTGGTGGAGTTCTGGGCCACCTGGTGTCTGCCCTGCCGGTCTACCCTGCCGTGGTTGGGGGAATTGAAACGACGGCACGGGGATAAGATCGAAATCCTGGCAATCGCCGTGGACTCGGAAGAATCTGAAGTACGGAAGCTCACGCAAGCGATGGGCCTCCCTTATCACGTCGTCCTGGGCAGCGCGGGGTTGGCGGAATCGTTCGGCGATCTCAGCAGCGTCCCGACGATGTTCATTTTCAGGCCCAACGGCACGACCGCGTCCATCCTTTACGGCGCTCCCCAGGACTTGCACGACCGTGTCAGCCATGCGATCGACGCCTTGCTTCGGGAATGAGTGATTGAAATCCTGTCCCTCTCAGGCAGTCTTGACGCGACGATTGGCAGACCCCGCTGGTGCGGATGGTCGATCGGGGCAAGGTTGAAGCGGTCCGCATCTTGCTCGAACAGGGCGCCGATGTGACCGCCCGGCATCCCGATGGCCTCTCGCTTTTCGAGGTCGCCCGTGACCAGGGGTTCGACGAAATCGCCGGCCTGCTGGAACGATACAGGGGATGAAGGGGACTGACACCTTTTTGCGATATGAATCCGAGGCCCTCCTAAATGCAGGTGTCTGTCCCCGCTTGATCCTTTTTGCTAAATTCCCCCGCTGGGAGGTGGGGGATCATTCGGGTTCAGCCTACCAACGGGCAAGCTCCAACCTGGGATTAGGGGAGTATGCCCGGCGACGCTGAATATTTGCGCAGGGACGGAAACCTTCGCCCTTCTGCGTTCGTCTAACTGATCTAATACAGCCTCATTGTCATCCAATGGAAGCTATAAGGGCACTGCGACAGATTCGGAGCGCTCTTCCTCATCACGAAAACAGATTCGGGGATTTCTGTGACATGACGCAACACGATTTTGCACGTTCCCAAATTTGAACTTGAACGGGGGATGGGGCATGAACAATATTCTGCAGGACTTTCGTTATGGCCTTCGGATGCTGGCAAAGAATCCGGCCTTCACCCTGGTGGCTGTTTTAACCCTGGCCCTCGGGATTGGGGCCAATACGGCCATTTTCAGCGTTATGAACGCGGTCATCCTTCGTTTCCTGCCGGTGTCCAATCCCCAGGAACTCGTCTACCTTCACACCACCGGAAATCCGAGCGGGTCTTCTCAAACGGGTGAGGGGAGTCTCTCGTTCACCATGCCGATCTTTGAACGATTACGGACGGAGACCCGGGTTTTTGCGAGCGTCATGGCGTATGTACCGCTCTCCACCGGCAAAGTCGCCGTGCGTTATGGCGAGGAGCCGGAAGAGGCGCAAGCCGATATGGTGAGTGGAAACTTCTTCTCCGGGTTGGGGGTTCAGCCGGCGCGGGGCCAGACCTTCACGGTCCGGGACGAAACCCAACACAGCCAGGTGGCTGTGCTGAGCTACGGCTATTGGTCGCGGCGGTTTGGCCGCAACCCTTCGATCATCGGTGAGACACTGTACATCAAGGGCGTGCCGTTCACGGTGATCGGGATTGGGGCACGCGATTTTGAGGGTGTGGAATCCGGAGTCGCCACCGACCTTTGGATCCCCCTTCAGAACAGGCCGGACCTGACGGCCTGGGGACAATCGGCCCAGGACGGGGACACCTTGTATGGTTCGCCGAACTGGTGGTGTCTGATGATGATTGGCCGCCTCGCACCGGGGATCAGCCAGAGGCAAGCCCTCGCACAACTGGCACCCATTTTCGAGCGGGCGGCCTACGAGGGATCAGGAAAGCGTGACCCCAAAGAACACCCCCCGCAACTCTATTTTTCAGACGCGCGCGGAATCGGGAGTCAGCGTAGCGACTTTGAGCAGCCCATCGGTTCTTTGATGGGAATGGTGGGGTTGGTCCTGGTCATCGCCTGTGGCAATGTGGCCATGCTGCTGGTGGCCCGGAATTCCGCAAGACAACGGGAGTTTTGCCTGCGCATGGCACTCGGCTCCGGTCGCTGGCGGCTTTTCTGCCAACTGCTGACCGAAAGTCTGCTGCTGGTTGCCGGCGGAGGAATATTGGGGTGGCTGTTCGCGGTGTGGGCCACCGAGGCGTTGGCTGCCTGGTCGGAACTCAAGCTCAGTCTCGCGCCTGATTTTTCGGTCCTGCTCTTTACTCTGGGAGTCTCGATTCTCGCCGCCCTGCTGTTTGGGCTGGCTCCGCTCAGAAACGCGGTGGGGACGCCTATTGGGCTTGTCTTGAAGACCTCCGCCGCCACGACGAACCAGGATCGAAGGAAGGTCCGGGGCGGCCAAGTGGTCGTTGCCCTGCAGATGGCGATGTGCCTGGTGTTACTGGTCTGTTCGGGTCTTCTCGTTCGAACGCTGCGGAACCTTGAAACCACTGACCTGGGAATGCGACCCACGGGTCTCCTCGTTTTTGGGATCACGCCGCCGCAGACTCTGGCAACCGATCCAGAAGTCCACCGTTTCTATCAAGAGCTGTCGGCTCGTTTGCGCGCTTTGCCCGGAGTGGAGTCGGCCACCCTCATGCAGAACCGGATTGGCTCGGGATGGAGCAACAACACAAGCGCCTATGTGGACGGCAGGCGTCCCGGTGAAGGCAATCGCGAGAGCGCCTTACGATGGAATGCCGTGGGACCGGATTATTTTCATGTGCTCGGCATGACCCTTCTCCTGGGACGCGATTTCACGGACGCCGATTCCGCCGCGGCGCCCAAAAGTGTCGTCGTCAGCCAGACCTTCGCAGAACGCTACCTCCCCAAACTTAACCCGCTGGGCCACCATGTTTCAATGTCCTCCAAGCCCGACGGCAACCAGTACACCATCATCGGTGTCGCCGCCGACAGCAAGTACACGGGTGTGCGCGAGAGCAAAAGACCGACGGCGTACTTTCCATACACTCAGATAAAAGGAACTGGGACGATGCACTATGAGCTGCGCACGCAGGGCAACCCGGCCGCGCTTCTGTCGAGCGCCCGCCACGTGGTGCATGACTTTGGACCCGATCTCCCGCTGCTTCAGCCGATGACACAGCAGGAACAGTTCAATGGATCCTTCTCGCAGGAGCGGTTGTTTGCCCGGCTCTCCATGTTTTTTGGTCTACTGGCCGCGCTGTTGGTGGCGACGGGTCTCTATGGAACGCTGGCTTACCGCGTGAGTCGGCGGACGGCGGAGATCGGCGTGCGGATGGCTGTGGGGGCACAACGACACCAGATCTTGTGGATGGTCCTGCTTGAAAGCCTGGTGGTCAGCCTCGCAGGCATCATCATCGGGTTGCCCATCGCCTTCGGCAGTGGCCGGCTGTTGCGCTCAATGCTTTTTGATCTCACGCCGGGTGATCCGATCACCTTCGTCTGTGCATTGCTCGGATTGACGTTGGTAGCGCTCGTGGCCAGCTTGATTCCCGCCCGCCGCGCCGCCAGTGTCGATCCCATGGTGGCATTGCGCTATGAATAAGTGTCGAATAAGAATTGCGAGGGTCACATCTTGCCATTGTGCGATTCTGGGAGATCAAGTCCAATCGCCGTTTGGCTCTAATTGAGTCGTCTTCGTTCAGCGCCTGACAGAGCGAAATGCCGAAAGGACAGGGATGATGGGTCACGACAGGGACAGGGATGATGGGTCAGGTCTGAACTTTTCTACAATTGAACGGTTGCCACGGGGGCAATCATCGAGCAAAAAACAAACCCGTCAGGGCATAAGCTCCAAATCGATTTGTAGAAAAGTTCAGACCTGACACCCTTTTAATCGATCACCTGGGCAGCACGCGCGTGGTCACCGATGGGAGTGGGAACCTCAAGGCGCGGCATGACTACGTGCCCTTCGCCGAGGAGATTCCCTCGGGCTTCGGCGGGAGAACTACAGCGCTGGGATACGCAGGAAACGATGGAGTCCGGCAGAAGTTTACCGGCAAAGAACGCGATTCGGAATCCGGCCTAGACAACTTTGGGGCCAGATATTACGGCTCCAACATGGGGCGCTTCCAAACGCCGGACCCACTTCCTTGGATTCACTGGCAACACGGCAATGAAGATGCCCAGAGACAGTTTGAGGCCTACATTGCGAACCCTCAGGACTTCAACATGTACGCATATGTCCGCAACAATCCGCTGAACCACACCGACCCAACGGGGATGAATGCTTGCGG
Organism: Terriglobia bacterium; assembly: GCA_020073085.1. NCBI lineage: Bacteria > Pseudomonadati > Acidobacteriota > Terriglobia > Terriglobia bacterium. The sequence goes on from JAIQFV010000028.1 coordinate 8,306, forward strand.
TACGAAGGACGATTCGAGCTGCAAGGTGACTGTTACGATTCAAGACCGAACCAAAGATGCACAGGGCCATTACAACGACGGGTACACGGGCGTGGCAAACCAGCAGAACTACAATGCGACCGCCACGGTATCTGTCAACGGCAAGGACGCTGGCACATTCCTTATAAAAACTACTCCATCCGATTCAAGCAAATCTGGAACTCTTTCTGCGGGTGTCTACAGTGGAACACTGACCACGCACAGTGGGCATTTGGCGATTCGTATTCAGCCAACAGACAACCTGCCAACAACCGGTCCAAATCCTCAACAGCATGGCGCTTGGATGGCTCAGGGAGATTTGATTCATAGGGCTGGCGTCGGTAATTTCACAGGTGTCGGTCGAGACGGAAGGGCTGTATCTGAGGGATGTCTAGTCGTTTGTACAAGCCAGTTTTCCAGCTTTGAGGATGCAACGGGCATGAGTGCTAATCCGCCACAAAGGCACTTCACCATTGACGTGGATACTTCCGTGAACCTGAAGTATGCCGATCCAGTTCTTGGACCGCCACAAGGTTGATGATGGGAGGCCGATGAAAATGCGTCTAGCAACTTGTTTTTGGTTGACCTTGCTGGCTGCTGTTCCATTCCAGCATTCGAGTGCGCAAGACGCCTCGGATATGCCATGCGACCAGGTACACACGATTGCTCGGATGGCTCTAGCCAAATCTCATGCAACGTTGGCTAAGGAGAAGCACAATGCCGGAAGAAGCTACCGCGCCGAAATCGTCTATGCAGCGCGTTCTTTTGAACTCCAACCGAGTGACAGGAAAACCGCTCTGCTCTTCCTTATTCTTCTTCCGCAGGATGACGCCCAGCACGCTACATTGATGACGCTGGGAGATAGTCTTTGCGATGAAGAATCTGTTGCCGAAATGAAGTCGTTGTCGAGACTCGGAGAACGTTTAGCGCGAGATTTTGCTAAAGCCGTCCTCCGTGCTCCAGAAATGCTGTCGAAATACGTTGCTTATGCATCGACCTCGGTACAAGACCCTCACAGCGACTACGCGGTTCAGATGCAAGCAGTCTGCCGAGCAAAGCATGCCGAGTTCCTGAGATCGGTAGGAGAGTTGCCATCCGATAAAAGAGACTGGTTTGTGAAGCATGTTCTTGATCCCGACGGTTGCCATGCAGTTGCCCTTCCCGAAGCTCAGTGAGCCGGGTGCTACACGTTAGGAAGGAGGGGGTCAGGTCGGGACATAGGACATTGTGAAGGTCGCTCCTTTGAGTTCTGGCAAGTGTTGGCGGGTCGGCGATGAATTACCAATCTAATTACTGTCAGTCCCCTCATTGAGCATTCGGTCGAATGGCGCAATACTCGGCATGTCGGGATCGTCCAACTTGGTGGAACCGTTATTGTGGGGCACAGTTTAGGCGCGTGATTTTATTAATGAGGAAGCATATGTATAGAAAAAAGAATCCTGGGTTGATAACTCTGATGGCCTCGGTCCTTCGGTCCATCGTTTTGCTAGTAATAATCTCTGCACTACCTTTCTTCGTCTCTACACTCTTTGCCGAGGGGCTTCCTTCCGCCGCGGTGGATCGCGCGGTACAGGCCCATGGGGCGGGCTGGCAGAATGGGGCGGTGAAGAACTGGATTGCGACGGGACAGGTGACCATCTTTCGCTACGACGATCAGAACCAGCAGTCGTACGACATCAATCCGATGACGCTCATCCATGCGGCCGATGCCACCGGTGGCGGCGGGGCAGGTGACCGGCTGCAGCGATTGATCTTCCAGCCACCCGGCCCGGACGGCCTGGTGAACGTGGGCAATGCCACGGTGAGCAGCTACTCCCTGCACTCGGTGCTGAGTCGGGAGGGCACCGATGGCGCCCAGACGTGGCACTCCTCAGACCCCTTGAGCACCCCCGCCGCCGGACGAGCACAGCGGTTCATTGAGGCGCACACGGTGCGGTCGCTCGAAGCCTTGTTCAACTACCGCGCGCATGCGGGGAACCGTCGCCGATATCGCGGCGCGCATCTTGAGCCTGAATCCGGGCGCCAATCTCCCTCCCGGCCTGGGCCAGGCGAATCGAGTTCATCCACAGCCGTCGTTCCAAGTCGCTGCAAACGCCCGGGTGATTGAGTTAAGCGCGGGGCTGAAGGGTCCCACCACACGGTATTACATCGACAATGTCAGCGGGTTGGTAGCGCGGATGGAGTTTGACTATGCGCAGGGACAGGATCCGCTCTCCAGCCAGATGGTTCCCTTGACTGAAGTCTACGAATTCTCGAACTACCAGGACGTCCCTCTGACGGTCGCGGGACTTTTCGCCACTGCCTCTACGGCCCCTGCGGCCACGGTGAAGTTTCCGATGGTGATCGACCGATACATCGTCGGTCGGAAAGTCGAAACGATGGTGTTCACGCAGGTATTGCTGAATCAGAACCTGCAATCGGAGAGCTTCCAGCGCTAGACGAAGGGGACCGGTAGCTTGTGCCACATTAGTTATGCCACCCCTAAAGGGGTTCAACCCAAAGAGAAGATGAGCAGCCGATCTATAGAGATTCCACTCCTACGGAGTTGAGCCCTTACCGCATCGGGAGGATCGTTCAAATCCAGCCTACCCCCAGGCGACGCGCCTTCACCCAAATCCCCCAATGGAAGGGGGGATAGTCCAGTTCCGGCCTCTCGCTGAGATGAAGGGGACTGACCCCTTCTTGAGACATCAATTGGACGTCTTCATGTGTGCAGGTGTCTGCCCCCGCTGGATCTTCCCCCCCAATTCACTTTCTCTTTGGTTTCCAGAACCCGGGATCGGCGGCAGCAAATTCTTTTGACACATGCGACAATTCCGGGGTGATGGCGTACAGGTTGCTTTCCAGACTCAGGTAGGCTTCCCGCATGAGCTGCTGCGTGCGCTGGCGTTCGGCCTCGGAGGCGCCGCGCTGCCGGGAGCTCGAGGAGGCCAGCAGGTCGTCCAAGTCCTTCATCGAGCGCAAGGGAACCAGAAAGATGTAGGTGGGTCGTTCCATGCCCAGGTCCACCTGGTACACAACCCACGGAAACTTTGAGTCGGCCTTCTCATAGGACGCAGCCAGGGCCTTGGTCTCTTCGGTGAAGGCAGCTTCGTGGCCGGGGGCAACACGCGCCACGAGGATGCGCAAGTACCGCGCCTTTGAAAGATCGACCGCGTCAGCGTGGTATCCAAGATCGTCTCGCCGCAGGGCGGTGAGGGTCGTCTGCCGGGTGACCAACTCGTCGATCATCTGCTGCGTTCGGACAAGCTCTGCGTGGCGGGAGTTCGCGTCGGTGATCGCCGCACTGGCCTTCTCCGCCGCATCAAAAGAATCAAACGGATCGAGCCAGAGCGTGCCGGCCGCGCCGGTCACCGCCTCCATAGCGATAAAGTGGACGGGGATATCATAGCGCTCGTAGGCATCGGCTGCGTCCAACCCGAGCTTGCGGCGGGCGGCCGCGGAGCCCGGCTTGGTCTGCTCGTAAACGACCAACAGGATCTTCGGAGCTGCCCCTCCTCGCCCCGCGACACGCTCTGCCTGGGCTTCCAACGGTCGCGGCAGCGCGAGCAGCAGGAGAATCAGGACACCTTTGGGGAGATGTTTCATGCAATCCTCCGGTTTGAGTGAGATCGTCCGAATTCGACGATGGTCCGAGTGACAGGGAATCTTACGACGCCAAAGGCTCGACGGCAAGGGAGGCTGGATGGGGGCGAAAACCGGAGACAAGGCCCGAGGGGGACAGCCTATTTTTGGCGAGAGATGTGGCTGGCCCAAGTCCTTCGGATGCGCCAATGCGCCCCGAGCTAACATCCACAGAGTTTGGTCTCCAACTCTTGGTGCCTCTTGGTTGGAATTTGGATTTTGTTTGGGTTTTGAGGTTTGGTTTTTGTTTGGAATTTGTCCGCCGCAGGCGGATTGGAATTTGGATTTTGTCTGTGAAAGAGACGTGCGGGTCAAGTCTAAATCTTGAACGGTGATCGTGTCGGATGAGAAAGATTGAGAATTTAGACTTGACCTTCACAAACTGCGCGGCCGTCGATCAGTCGTCAAGTGGACCTGAATCCATCGAACGACTTTCCTGATGGCCCTGTGTAGCCCCGGACCATTTTCTACTTCGCGTCCTTCGGCAACTCCTTGATCGTGTTTGAAATCCTTGCGAGGTTGCGGTCGCGTGCTTGTTTGCCACCAATGGACCGGGCAGACTGTAATGCCTCTTCGAGGACGCGGCGAGCTTCCGCGGGCCGTCCCCCCTGAGTCAGCGCATCGGCCTTCGTTTCAAACAGCCAGGTCCGGCCCAGTGGACCGCTCACGTGCACCAGGCCGCGATCGCATGCCGCGATGGCCTCGTCATATTGTTTGGCTTCGATCTCCATCTGGGCGAGCCGCAGTGACGCGTTGTAGTTGGTCGGCATGGCGCGTTCCGAGGCGATCAGTGCCGGCAGCACGCGCGATGCCGCCCCAAGGAAATACGCTGCGTCAACGCGGGCAATATCGAGGGCGGATCGCTCGTCCTCGTTGGCGGGCCGGGTCGCCTCGAGCTCGTCCAGCCAGCGTTCGCCCCACCGTGCCACGGTCGCCTTATCGCCGTCCATTTCAGCGGCGTGCATGAGCTGCTGATACAGCTGAAAGCGATGATCGCGCAGCGTCGCCGGAAGCGCAATCGCCTCCTCCGCGAGCGGCCTAAGAGTCTTCCGCGGGGCTTCGGCCCACGGAGCCTGTTGACCCCCGTTCACACACATCAATCCTGCGAGAACGACTCTTCCAAACATTTGGCCGCGCGCCATCGACGCCGCTTCCTTGGCGGCCGTTTCGGCGCAAACCTGCGATTGTCCACTCAACATCAGCGCCCAGGTGTCCGATCCGACTGCGCGCTCGCGCTGTGGCCAAGTCTTTCCGCCGAGGCGAAGCCCCTCCTCATAGGCGGCTGCCGCCCCGGCATGCTGGCCGCGGGCGAGCATCTCGTCGCCCCGCGCGAGCGCCGCGTCGGCGGGCCTTCCCGCTTTTGCGATGACGCCGTGCTCCCCTCGGTCGAGGAATTGCGTCAGCTCGGGCAACGTCATCCCCCCGAGCTGCGTTGCCGACGTCCGTTCATCGGCGGGGTCGATCACGAAAAAAGACGGTGTGTACATCACCCCGTGCCGGGCGAGGAACGATTGATTGACCGGTTTATCAAAATTGAGTTCGAGCCAGACGAACCGTCCGGCGTACCTGGCGAGGCTGGCGTCGGCCAGCGTGGCTCGCATCAGGCGGCACGAATATCACCACGGGGCCCACACTTCGACGAAGACGGGCAGCTTCTGGCGCGTCGCCTCGGCGAGCGCCCGGGTGTAATCGTCTTCGATGAACGGCAGGCGCGTGGTTGCGGTCGCCGACGTCGTTAGCACCGAAAGCAACACCCACAAAGAGAGTTTCTTCATTCTGCTCCTCCACGGCCGGAGATGGTAAAATGGGATCGGTCTGTTTACAAGATCCGATTTCGATCTCCAGAATGGACCATTTGGAGGATCCCCTCATGCGCCGATCACGGGGTGTGCTTCTGCCGCCGGTCCGCGCCGCCGGACGGCTGCGGCGCGGCGACGTGTATCGCGCGATTCGGGCCGCAGTGCTGGACGGCGTTCTCTCTCCCGGCGAGCGGCTCCCCTCGACGCGGCAGGCTGGCGCTGATTATGGCGTCTCGCGCGGAATGCTGGAAGAGGTCTACGCGCAGCTGACCGAAGAAGGGTTTATCGAGCGCGCCGTCGGACGCGGCACGTTTGTCGCGCCGACGGTCGAACGGCTGAGTACGCCTGTGAATCGAAAACCGGGAGAGCCACGAGTGCTCCGGCCGTCGCGCCGCGGCCAATCAGCCGCCGCGAATGCCGCCTGCCGCGAGCCGGCGGTTCCAATCCCGTTCAATGCGGGCACCGCCGACACAAGCGAGTTTCCATGGATGCTGCTCGTCGATCGCGGCGATGCCGTTTGGATCGAGGATCCCTGCTACCTGGGTGCACGCGCCGCCTTTGCGCTGGCCGGCGCGGCGATCATCCCGGTGCCCGTCGATGACAAAGGCATTCGCGCCGACCCCAGGGCTCGCCGTTCCTCACGCGCGCACCTGATCTATGTGACGCCTTCGCATCAGTACCCGACCGGCGTGGCCCTCAGCCTCGAGCGCCGCATCGCCCTCCTGGAGCTGGCAGTGCAAAATGACTCGTGGGTCGTGGAAGATGATTATGACGGCGAGTTTCGGTATGAGGGGCAGCCGCTCACGGCGCTCCATTCGCTCGACTCCCACGCGCGCGTGCTCTATATCGGCACCTTGAACAAGTCGATGTTCGTTTCGCTGCGCCTCGCTTATGCCGTTGTGCCCGAGGAGTTGCTTGAACCCCTGGCAAACATTCGGACCCAGCTCGACGGGTTCACGCCCGCGGTGCAGCAGATGGCGATGAGCGTCTTCATGGACGAGGGCCACTTCTCTTCGCACTTGCGCCGCATGCGCGCCGTGTACGGGGCGAAACGTGCCGCCCTGGTCGAAGGACTGGCGCCGCTTGCTGCGCTCGGCTGGACGTGGTCGAACAATTCCGCCGGCATGCATCTCCTGGTCCGCCACCAGCGAGGCGACTATGTACGGGCCGTCGCCGCGGCGAGTTCCCTCGATCTGGCGCTGCTCAGTACTTATCGCGTCGCCCGGACGACGGACGACGGACTGTTTCTTCGCTTCGGCGCGCTCGACCGGGCGAGTCTCAGGGCTGGCGTTACAGCCCTCGTCGCGGGGGCAAAGAAGCTGAGCCGATAATTGCGCGACCCGCCACACGCGGATTGGAATTTGGATTTCACCGCCGAGGCGCGAGAGCTCGCCGAGCTTGGCGGGGCCATCAAAGTGTGGGAATTGGAATTTGGGTTTTGTTTGGAATTTGTCCGCCGCAGGCGGTTTGGAAATTGGATTTTATTTGGAATTTGGCTTTTGGAATTTGGATTTTCTTAAGGTTTGGTAGCCCCCCGCCGCGGCGGGCTCTTTGGGATGGCGGGGGCTTTTGCGAGCAGGATGCACAAAACCAGCGATTGTGGGCGCCTTGAGGGGAAGAGCCCCCGCCGGCAAAAAGCGCCGGCGAGGCTACCAAAGCTTGGAATTTGGGTTATGTTTGGATTTTGGAATTTGGATTTTATTTGGATTTTGGCTTTTGGAATTTGGAATTTCTCTTAGCCTCACCACAATCGCACCCTCTCTCCCGGCGAAAGGTAGAGCTTCTGCCCCAGCGTCACCCCGAACGCCTCATACCAGGCGTCGATGTTGCGTACGGCATCGGCACGGTATTCAGCCAGCGTGTGGCCGTCGGTCACGATCAGTTGCCGCATCAAGGGCTCCCGGAGTTTGTCCCGCCAGCTCTGAGCGAAGCTGAGGAAGAACTGCTGGTCGCCCGTCAATCCCTGGCGCTCGGGTGGCTGCTTGCCGCCGAACGACAGCCGGTAGCCATCGTAGGCCACCGACAGCCCGGCCACGTCAGCAATATTCTCGCTCAACGTCTGCTGGCCATTGACCGCGAGGTCGGGCAGCGGGTGGTACCCGTTGTATTGCGCGACCAGCCGGCCCGAAGCCTCCTTGAAATGAGCAAAGTCTTCCGGTGTCCACCAGTTGGCCAAGCGGCCGGTAGCGTCGAACTGGCTGCCCTGGTCGTCAAAGCTGTGGCTGATCTCGTGGCCAATCACCGCGCCGATGGCGCCGTAATTATTGGCGGCTTCGGCCTTCGGATCAAAATATGGCGGCTGGAGGATGGCCGCTGGGAAGTTCAGCGCGTTCTGGATGGGCAGGTTCACCGCATTGACGGTCTGGGGGGTCATCCACCATTCGGAACGGTCCACACCCTTGCCAAGCTTGGCGAGGTTGCGATGGTAGTCGTAAAGCTCGGCGTTGTAAGCGTTGTCGAGGGGGTTGTCACGCGAGATTTCGAGGCCCGAGTAATCGCGCCACACGTCAGGATAGCCAACCCCCACTTTGAGCGTCTTCAACTTCTCTTTGGCTTTCGCCCTGGTTTGAGGTGACATCCAGGTCAGCTTGTCGATCCGCTGGCCAAACGCCTGTACCAGGTCCGCAACCATCGCCTGAGCCTTGGCCTTCGCTTCAGGCGGGAAGTAATGCTGGACGTAGAGACGACCGACTGCATCCCCCATGGAGAAATTCGCGGAGCCGACGGCCCGCTTCCAACGTTCGCGAAGCTGCGGCGTGCCGGCAAGGACCTTGCCGTAAAACGCGAAATTTTCATCAACGAACGCCTTGGACAGCAGGAACGACCAGCTATCGACGAGGTGGTAAGTGAGGTAATCCTTCCAGGTTTCGAGCGACTCGCGGCCAACGAGAGCGGCTTCGCCGGCGATCGCGCTCGGCTGCCAGACGATGATCACGGGCTGGCCATCGAGGCCGGCGGCTTTTAAAAAGGCCGACCAATCGAGGCCGGGGGCCTTGGCAACGAAGTCCTTCGGTTTCCACGGATTGTTCGCCTTGTGCACTTCCTCGGAGTCTTCCCGGCCCCAGTGAATCTTCGCGATCTTGGATTCCAGCTCGAAGATCCGCGCCGCCTTGGCATCCGCGTTGGCGATCTTCGCCAGCTTCAGAACGGCCGCGATGTGTGTCTTATACTGGGTACGGATGTCGGCCATCCGGGGCGAGTCGCTAAGGTAGTATTCGCGGTCGGGCATGCCGATGCCGCCCTGAAGTAGATAAGGCGTGCAGCGCGTCGGCTCGTTGAAATCCTGGGTAACCCACACTCCGAACAAGTGCTCCGTATGAAGGTTCGTGTTGTTCAGTGGATCGACGTCGGCTCGAATCGTTTGAGCAAGCGATTCCGCAAGCGCGCGCCGGTTGGAAATGGCGGCAATTTGGTCGAGCTGGCTGCGGAGCGGCTCGAGGCCCTTGGTCTCGATCGTGGCTTCATCCATGAACGCCGCGTAGTAGTCACCGGCCTTGCGCTCATCGGAGCCGGCCGGCGCCGCGCCCTTCGCCGCATCTTCGAGCAGTTTGCGGGTGCGCAGGATCGCTTCTTCCTCGAGCTTGGCGTCGAGGCCATAGCTCGAGCGGTCCGCGGGAATCTCCGTCGCCTTGATCCACGCGCCGTTGGCATAGCCAAAGAAATCGTCACCGGGCTTGAGGGAGCGATCCATGCCGGCCAGATCGACACCCCCCGTGTTCACGGTGGATTCCACCGCCGGAGCCTTCGACGCCGGCGGACTGGAGCAGGAAGTAAAAAAGATGAGGACGACGACAAAACATGTAGAAACGGCATGTGATCTAGCTTCGGCCATAATCTCTCCAGGACATGAATTGATAGATCTTACATCGGGAATGCGCGCAATGAAAAGAGACCATCGAACGAGGGGTGGTTCTTTCTGTCTGCATGCCCATCCCTTAAAGAGCGCCGGCGTGGCGATTAAAGCATGGCGGTGGGGAAGGGTTTGGTAGCCTCCCCGCGCTTTTTGCGGGGGGGGCTTTTGCGAGCGGGATGCAAAAAACCAGGTTCTCTGGCGCACGGAACAGAAAAGCCCCCGCCGGCAAAGAACGCCGGCGAGGCTACCAAAGCGTGGCGGTGAGGAAGGGTTTGGTAGCCTCCCCGCGCTTTTTGCGGGGGGGGCTTTTGCGAGCGGGATGCAAAAAACCAGGTTCTTTGGCGCACGGAACAGAAGAGCCCCCGCCGGCAAGGAACGCCGGCGAGGCTACCAAAGCATCGCGATGGGGAAGGGTTGGGTAGCCTCCCCGCGCTTTTTGCTGGGGGGGCTTTTGCGAGCGGGATGCAAGGAACCAGGTTCTTTGGCGCACGGAACAGAAGAGCTTTGGCGCACGGAAGGGAAGAGCCCCCGCCGGCAAAGAACGCCGGCGAGGCTACCAAAGCATCGCGATGGGGAAAGGTTTGGTAGCCTCCCCGCGCTTTTTGCGGGGGGGGCGTTTGCGAGCGGGATGCAAGGAACCAGGTTCTTTGGCGCACGGAACAGAAGAGCTTTGGCGCACTGAAGGGAAGAGCCCCCGCCGGCAAAAAGCGCCGGCGGGGCTACCAAAGCGTCGAGAACTACGCCCGGTGCTTACTTGGCGACGTCCAGCGGTAGACCGTCATCCCCAAGATACCGGGTGGTCACGTTCTGCGGGGTGAGCCCCGCATTGAGCAGGATGATCTGCGTCTGGAAACCGCCTCCATCTGCAATCTGTGGGAACAGGATCGGCACAGGCGCCGCCCGGTTGAAGTCCGCCACTGGGAAGGTTGTCATCAAGAACTCCCCGCGGCGGTTGGTCAGTCCGCGCAGCGTCAGCACTACCACCGGCGTAGGCGCCGTGATCTCCAGGACCCCCGTAAAGTCTGCCGGCAGATTGCTGATGTACTCCTGTGCGAAGCGGGCGTCATGCCCGTTGCCCACCAGCGTCACGCTCCCGGTCCCCACCACGGTCGCCCCATCCGTCTGCAGTGCCCGCAAGCTCACCTCGACCGGCGTTGCCGTAGGCGCCGCCAGCGCCAGTCCCGTGAGATGTCCCTGCGACTGGTCCAGGTAAATCAACGCATGGGTTGTAGGCAGCGCCGCCGGCACACCCGACTCCGACACCACCACCTGCGACGATGCCAGGGTGCCGATCGGGGTGTTGCGGAACAATCCCGCGCCCGCCGGAGCCGTCATCCCCGCATCGGGGATCACTTGCGCCGACCCCGTGTTGATCACTGACGGGGCTCCGTCCGTCTGAAGCACGTACAATCCCCGCGCCGGGATTGAGTAGCTGAACGTTGAGGCGGTTCCCTCCGGATCTCCGACTCGATGCACCGCCAGGGGCGTCCCGTCGTTCTGGAAAAGACGGATCGTGCCTGTTTCCACCGCTGCGCCCGGGTTCATCAGCACAAGCGCCGTCGTGAAATTGCCCCCATCGGCCACTTGGGCGAAGTTGAGCGGGGCGCTGGTGGCCGCCTGCGTCATGTCGGCGACCGGTGTTGTCGTCAGCAACGTCTCACCGCGCTGGTTCAAGGTCAACCTCAATGCCACCATCGACACCGGCTGATCGCTCGTGACGCTCAATGTCCCCAACTGCGTCTCCGTCCCAAAGTCCGATGGAAACACAAAGTCCGTGGCCCACTGAGGCAACTGGTCGACAAACATCGCCTGGTGATTTCCCTCGCCAAGCACGGCGTGGCCGGTCGCCAGCGTCTCGCCGGCTCCACTGCGCAGGGTCAACACCAGGTTGGCGGCCGTCGTCCCCGGATTCGCCACTGCCAATCCCGTGTTGATGGAGATCAGCCCCGCCTCCCGGTGGTCTGTCTTGGCCGGCAGGTTGGGGCGAAAATCAATGAACATCACTGCTGCCGTGGTCGGAGGTGATGCCGGCACTCCCGCTTCACTCACCACCGTATCGTTCTGCGTGAGACTGAACACCGCTGTGCCATAAAGCGCACTCAGACTGGCGTCCGACCCGTCGCTCTTCCCACCGACCGCCTGGACCAGCCCGTATCCAGTCTGTGTGGTCTGATCAGAGCCGGTCGTTGAGTAAACACAATCCCCTTCACCCGGAATATTGCATCCCGTCTGCGAGTTCTCCGCGTTTGCCGCCGTTTGCGTTACCGTGAAAGTCTGTCCGGCGATCGTCAGGGTCCCCGTTCGACTCGTCGTGCCCGAGTGCGGAGTCACCGAATAGCTGACCGTCCCGGGTCCCAAGCCGGCCCCGGAAACAATCGTCAGAAACGCCGCATTGCTCACCGCAGTCCACGGACAACTGCTCGAAGGCGTCACCAGCACGGTGCCCTGTCCTCCCCGCGAGCGGAACTGTGCATTTACGGGCAGAAGCGTGGTACCCGCATTGGACACCGTCACCGTCGCGGTGGCCGTGTTGTTCGCCGGCGCCGGATCGTTCCCCGAAGACGTCACCGTGGCCGAGTTGTTGATCGCAGTCCCGTCTGCCAAGCCGCAGTTCACCTTCGCCGTCACTGTGAAGCTGTTTGTTTCGTTGACTGCCAGTGCGTCCCCCTTGTTGCACGTCAGCTGTCCTGCGAACACGCCGCACTTCCAGCCGTCCGCAGCATCGATGGATACCAAGGTCACCTCAGTCGGCAGGGGATCACTCCAACTCACCCTCGTCGCCGCGGATGGACCCAGGTTGGTCACCTCCAAAGTGTAGATGACGTTCGAACCCCCCGCCACCGTGGGCGTGGATGCCCTCTTCGTGATTTGTAAGTCCGACTGCTCGGTTGACAATGTGGAGGAGGCCGTATTTCCGGTTCCGCCTTCGTTCGATGTAACCGCTCCGGTAATGTTGTTCTTGCTCCCGGCGCTGGTTGGGGTCACATTCACTGAAAACGTGCAGGAACTCGCCGCCGCCAGGGTTCCTTCCGATAGCGACACGGCGCCCGACCCGGCCGTCGCGGTGATCGTGCCGTCACCGCAGGAACCGGTCAATCCATTCGGCGTGGCCACGATGAGACCGGCCGGGAAGTTGTCCGAGAAGGAGACTCCCGTCAGCGACACGGTGTTGCCCGCCGGATTGGTGATCGTAAAGCTCAAGGTGGAGGCGCCGTTGACGGCCGTCGTGGGAGGATTGAAGCTCTTGCTGAGCACGGGCGGTGGAACCACGGTCAAGGTGGCCGTGTTCGATGTTGTCCCCGTCCCGCCCTCTGTAGATGAGATCACCCCCGTGATGTTGTTCTTTACCCCCGCCGTTGTCCCCGTCACGCTCACCGTGATCCTGCACGTAAAGAGTCGCATTGCAAAGCCTGCCTGCTTCCGCGGCTCTGAATCGATCGACCCACCTGTGAGGGTGAGTGCTGTATCGCCCGAAGCTGGCGCAAACGTGCCGCCGCAGCTATTCACGACACCCGGCGTGGCCGCCACCTGCAGGCCGGAAGGAAGATTGTCCGTAAAACTGATTCCGTTGAGGATCATTTCCGCATTCGGATTGGTGATCGTGAAAGTCAGCGTGGTGGACCCATTGAGTGGAACCGAAGAAGCGCCAAACGCCTTCGCAATCGTCGGCGGACCGGCAACGGTCAAAGTGGCCGTATTCGAAGTCGTTCCGGTTTCCCCTTCGACCGACGAGATTGTTCCCGTTGTGTTGTATTTAAATCCCACCGACGTTCCCGTCACGTTCACCGAAATCGTGCATGAAATCGTCGGAATAGACTGGCGTGCCTGCTTCCCAACCCCCGAAGTAATTATTCCATCCGTGAAGGTAAGCGTCGTATCCCCTGATGCCGGCGCAAACGTCCCGCCGCAGCTATTCACGATACCCGGCGTGGCCGCCACCTGAAGCCCGGAAGGAAAGCCGTCGGTAAAACCGATTCCAGTGAGGGTCAACCAGGGATTCGGATTGGTGATCGTGAAAGTCAGGGTGGTGGATCCATTGAGCAGAATCGTGGAAGCCCCAAACGCCTTGGTGATGGTGGGTGGGGCCACGACGGTCAAGGTGGCCGTGTTGGAAGTGGTCCCGGTTCCTCCCTCAACCGACGAGATCGTTCCTGTCGTGTTGTTCTTCGTCCCCGCTGTCGTCCCCGTCACGTTCACTGAAATCGTGCATGAATTCCCCCGCATTGAAGGGCGGGCCCGCTTCGGCGGCGATGAACCGAGAGATCCGCCGGTGAAGGTCAGCGTCACATCACCGGATATCGGTGTAAACGTGCCGCCGCAGCCATTCACGGCATCCGGCGAGGCCGCCACCTGCAGCCCGGAAGGAAGACTATCGGTAAAACTGACTCCGGAGAGGATCGTGTCCGGATTCGGATTCACGATCGTGAAGGTCAGAGGGGTGGATGCATTCAGTGGAATCGTGGAGGCGCCGAACGCCTTTGCAATCGTCGGCGGAGAGGCAACAGTCAAGGTGGCCGTATTCGAAGTCGTTCCGGTTCCGCCTTCAACCGAGGAGATCACTCCTGTGGTGTTGTTCTTCACGCCCAACGTCGTTCCCGTCACGTTGACTGAAATCGTGCATGACATCATGAGGAAAGCAGCGCCCGACCGCTTCGTCGGCGCCGAATTGATCAACCCGCCGGTGAAGGTAAGCGTCGTATCCCCTGGCGCCGGCGCAAACGTCCCGCCGCAGCTGTTCGCGACCCCCGGTGTGGCCGCCACCTGCAGTCCGGAAGGAAGACTATCGGTAAAACTGATTCCAGTGAGGCTCACAAACGAATTCGGATTGGTGATCGTGAAACTCAGGGTGGTGGATCCATTGAGCGGAATCGCGGAAGCGCCAAACGCCTTTTCAATCGTTGGAGGGGCTACAACGGTCAAAACGGCCGTATTCGAAGTCGTTCCGGCACCCCCTTCAACCGACGAGATCGCTCCTGTCGTGTTGATCTTTATTCCCCCTGTCGTCCCCGTTACGTTCAACGAAATGGTGCATGAACTCAATGGAATGGCTGGACGTGCCCGCTTGACGGGCCCCGAAGCAATGACTCCATTGATGAGGGTAAGGGTCGTATCCCCGGAGGTCGGCTCAAAGGTTCCGCCGCAGGTATTCACGACGCCCGGTGTGGCCGCCACCTGCAGCCCGAAAGGAAGATTATCGGTAAAACTGATTCCGGTGAGGATCACATCCGGATTTGGATTGGTGAGGGTGAAAGTCAGGGTGGTGGATCCGTTGAGCAGAATCGTAGAATCGCCAAACGCCTTAGCAATCGTCGGCGGGCTGGCCACTGTGAGGCTTGCGCTCGCCGTCGTCCCCGGCCCGCTATCGGTCGAAGTCACCACGCCCGTGGTATTGAAGTATTGTCCGGAGGCTGTTCCCGTGACGGTGATGTCGAACTGGCACACATTGCTGACTGCAATGCTCGCTCCCGACAGTTCGATCCCCGTCGGCGCCGTGGTGGTCAACGTTCCACCGCACACCGTCGTCGTGCTGTTGGAGACCGTCAACCCTGTGGGCAATGTGTCTGTAAACGCGACTCCCGTCAGAGTGACCGGGTTGACTTCCGTGTTGTAGAGGGAAAAGGACAGCGTACTGGTCGCGTTCAGTGCAATTGTCGTCGGACTAAACGAGATGCCGATCGTCGGCGGCTCCACCACGATCATGTTGGATGATGTTTTGCCGGCCGACCGTCCGTCTGCCGGGCTTGATTGAGCGATGGGATCGTTGACGGCCGGAAACGCCTGAGCCACACCCACGAGGAGGCCCAACAGAATCAGCAGGCCTGTTGCAGCGATCGACGTGAGAGGGTGACGGGTCTTTCCGGAAAAATGATTCCTGGCTGTTCGAGAGGAATAAGTGGCGGTCGTACGCTCATAAAAATCGGACGCATTGCTAGTCATTTGCGATACCCTTCTTCAGTTTGATTGTTTGAATTGGCAGCGCTGAAAAGCAGATTCTCTTGCCTCCCAGGGTGCGCTCTTTTTGTGCGCTTTCTATGCAATTCTAAGAAAAATGCAGGGCCCGATGAGTCGGACCGGTTACCCGGTCTTCTCTACTTCAGAACTGCTGTGTTGCCCTCTGCACGAGGATTTCGAACGACCTGCGGTGGCGCAACACAACGGTACAGGCGGGAGCTGTCGTCACACGGGGGTGCGGCACAACTGCCCGTCAACGATAGATCCAGGGGCCTATCAAAACGTTGGTAGCGGAGGTCGGGGGTAGGATCCAGTGCGGACCTTTGACTTCCGGTAAATCGGCGGAGTGCACCGTTGCGATTGTTTACCTGCCGCCGGTTCGAGCGATGACCTCGTACGGTGGCCCGATCGAATCGATCGGGGTTCCCGCCGGGTCGGACCTGATCTCGCTCAAGCCGTCGGATCTGCCGGAAGCAGTTCCTTCCCTCTGAGAGTCCGTCTCCGGAACAGCTATCTTGCCTCCAAGCCTGCTCGACGGACGCTCATCAAACGCGAGGGCATGCTATCGACAAACATTCACATAATTCTTACGGGGATTCCGATTGAGTGAGAAAATGAATGCAAGGGTCAATGCAAGGAATTGAAGAATGGAAGGGGGGAATGCAAGGGTCAGACCCTTTCATTTATTTTTGGAATTTGGATTCTGGATTTTACTTGGACTTTGGAGTTTGGAATTTGGATCTTATTCTTGAAATAAGGACGTCGCGGCCAATTCTAACCTTTGAATCGTGATCGTTTCGACTGAGAAGAATTGAAGATTTAGGGTTGGCAATAAAGAGTCGAGCGGAATGAGAGGGGGATGATTCATGCAGAGTTCTGATACATCCAGCCGCACCCTAAATCGCCAATGCGTTTTCCGGCTTCTGGCCCGCGCAGTGATCTTGTTCCTGATGAGCGCGACGACCGGACCCGTGTCAGCTCAGGAGGGGATAGCCGCCCACCCCGGGGACCGGCCGGCCGGATGGATTCAGCAGACTCGCTCGGCGGTGATGGCGCGAAACGGCATGGTGGCGACGAGCCAGCCGCTCGCGGTCGAAGCCGGCCTGCGGATCCTCCAGAAGGGTGGCAACGCGGTGGACGCCGCCGTCGCGGTGGCCGCGACCCTGAATGTGGTCGAACCCATGATGACAGGCGTTGGCGGAGACATGTTCGCCATCGTCTACCTGGCAAAGACCGGCGAGCTCATCGGATTGAATGGGAGCGGTCGAGCCCCGAAGAGGGCAAGCGTGGACGTTTATCGTGCCAAGGGGTTCAAGACAATGCCCCAGACAGGCATCTTTTCTGTGACCGTGCCCGGCACCGTGGACGGTTGGGACCAACTCCTCAAACGCGCGGGAACGATGACCTTCAAGGAAGTCCTTCAGCCAGCCATCCAGTACGCCGAAGAGGGCTTTCCGGTCAGCGAGGTGATCCAGTCCAACTGGGCAGCCTATGTGCCGAAGCTCAAAGACGATCCTGACTCCGCTCGAACCTGGCTCCAGGACGGACAGGCTCCCCAACTGGGGAGCATCTTCAAGAACCCTTCTCTGGCAAAGACGTTCCGACTTTTGGCGGAACAGGGGCGCGACGCCTTCTACAAGGGCGAGATTGCGCGGGCCATTGTGGCAAAATCGCAAGCCCTTGGAGGACTGCTCACACTAGAGGACCTGGCCAGCCACACCTCAACCTGGGTCACACCCATCCACACGAACTACCGGGGCTATGAGGTCTACGAACTTCCGCCGAACCCGCAAGGTGTCGCGGCGCTCCAGATGCTCAACATCCTTGAAGGCTACGATCTTCGCGCGCTCGGGCCGCACTCACCCAGGTTCTGGCACCTCCTGATCGAGGCGAAGAAGCTGGCCTATGCCGACCTGGCCGAGCACTTAGCCGATCCGGAGTTCTCGCGCGTACCGACGCGGACGATGCTCTCCAAGGAGTATGCCGCCAAGCAACGCGCGCGCATCGTCGAAAACCAAGCCGCGAGCGAGGTGAAGTCAGGGATTGCGGAAGGGGGCGACACGGTCTACCTCACCGTAGTCGACCGCTGGGGAAACATGGTGTCGTTTATTCAGAGCCTGTACTCGCTCTTCGGGTCCGGGATCACGGCGGGCGACACCGGCATCATGCTCCAGAACCGGGGCGCGCTCTTCGTGCTCGATGAGAAGCATCCCAACCGAATCGAGGCGGGCAAGCGGCCATACCACACCATCATCCCGGCCTTCGTCATGAAGGATGGCCGGCCCTGGCTGTCGTTCGGGGTCATGGGCGGCGACGAGCAGGCGCAGGCGCATGTGCAGGTTCTGGTCAATTTGATTGACCTCGGCATGAACGTCCAGGCGGCCGGTGAGGCGGCGCGCTTCCACCACCTCCAGTCCGCCAACACCGTGGCATTCGAATCAGGCGTGAGCCCCACGGTGATCCGGGAGCTGACGGGCATGGGGCATCGGATCGTCTCCGAGGTCGGGAGTTTCGGGGGCTACCAGGCGATTATGCGCGACCCGGTGACGGGGGTCTACGTGGCAGGCTCCGACCCTCGAAAAGATGGTTTGGCGCTCGGGTACTAATACAAACGTTGGAATTAGAGTTACTGGGGGTAATTGTGGAATTTTCGCGGTAGGGGCGTCCGCCGTGGCGGACGCCCCTACGTTGAATCACGCACGATTTTGTAGCATTTTCAGTGATGTTCATATCAGGTCTTTGGCGTCCTTGTCCGCCTCTCGGTCGTTTTGGGGATGGTGGAAGGATAGAACTGTCCCGCATTTCTGAGTTAATTCTAAACCGCAAACCTCCCGTAAACGTCAGACAAATATTTTCGAGTGGTGAGCGCATTCCAGCTGCGTTCTCGCTTCATATAGGTAGAGGCGGATTGACCCGCCCCTGCAGCAGGAACTTTTCCGGCAGGTCATGAAGCGTGAAGAAACGGCGTTTGCATTCCCTGGGTTCGGTTAATAAGCGGGAAAAGCAGATAGTGGAGATGCGACCTTCTCTTTTCATGGAGGATAAACACCCTATTCGTTATGCAGACGGCACGGGAGGGAAGGCCCTCTTGAGCCTGAGGAGACAGCATGAGCTACGACATCTACCTCTGCGGTAAGTGTTTAGGACCGATCTGGTTTCCTTTCGGACAGAAGATGCATGTTGGTACGGGATGGTATTGCTGGAGAGAAGAGCAGGAACGCGAGAGCGAAGGGGAGGAGATCGTGGACGCCGTGGGCGAGTTCATCTTCGGCACAGAGCCGCAGATGCTGAAAGAGCTTGTGAGCGAGGCATGCCGGCTATATGACGTGTGGGTCGCGAAGAGTCGTAAGTCGCAGCTAGTGCCCTTCCTTCAGAAGCAACTGCGACTTCATCGTAGCGATGTCCTGCACAATTTCTTCAGGCACCTAACGAGGGAACCGCCTGAGCACGCGGGTGCAGTGGTGCGAGAGATCACGATAACTCCTGAATGGAGGCGTTTCGCGCGCCTCGCCATAACCCGGGAGACGAAGCGCCGAGAACGAGGAAAAATACGCATGGAATTGTCTAAAGTCCCGGTCTGAGCCCAGCATATTGCACTGTAGGGGGAACTTTCGGGACATGGGAATTTCAGCGCAACCATGACTTGCAGCCTAAATCTTGGACTGGGGCGGTGAGGGAGCCCCGATTCCGGCTGACAGCTTGGTGCGGACGCATTGACCCTCCCTGAGTAAAGGCTGTTTCTGGCCAAAATCAGGCGGCTGTCCCTGGTTATTTATTCTCTCTGATTCTGGCCTTGGCTTCTTTGGGTTATTGTGTTCCACCCCATTTGCATTGCCGAGCCCCACGCAGATCCTAAGCCAACAATTTCGCGAACGATTCCCAATGGTAAGCTTTCCATCCTGCCATCAGGTGTTCCCCGCGTCCAGGGGCGAAAGTAAATCGACTCTTCATCGCACACCCCGATAGATCGGGGTGTGCGCCACCTGTCCAGCATTCGCTCCACCGCGCGCCACTGAAACTCTCGACTGAAAACCCGCGCTTTCTTCTTCTGGGACATGGCTCTGCTTTTTGAAATCTGTCCTTATTATCCATGTCTCAGTTTTGGGGTCCACTCCACAGGACTGTCCCCGAAGTTTCTGCAACTTTGCTTTCGGGGAAGCGTATAGGGACTACCGGCGGGGCACTTGGTTCCCGGGGGAATAGATTAGCCTTGGAGGTGGGAGATCAAGAATGAATATTCGAAGACTTGCGCTGTGTGTCATCGCGCTCATTGTCTGTGTTGTGTGTGTGCTTGTTCTGATTCCACGAAAACCTAAGTATCTTGGCCAGGTGAAGACGGAAGCAATGATCAACGGTAAAAATGTCTCGATTCTTTACGGACAACCGAGCTTGGAAGGCCCGGCGATTCGCGGGCGCGATCCACTTTCAGTGGCACCGGTCGGGTTCGTTTGGAGATTCGGCCGCAACGAGGCCACCCTTATCGAATCGGCCGGTCGGATGGTGGTGGGTGGAAAAGAATTGGCGGCGGGGAGATACACCTTATGGGCCAGAAGACTGGGCGAAGACAAGTGGGTCATCTCCTTCCATCCGAAAACAAAGGAATGGTACGGCCGTCCTGTATGGGGCGATGTCATGGGGGGCGCCGCAAGGCTACAAAGCGGATTTATCGCCGATTTGCCGTTAACCACTGAAAAAGTCAGCGATAGGGCGGAACTCCTGAATATCAAGCTCAGTGAAGACAAGGGCAAAGCAGTGGTCACCATTCACTTCGGCAATGTCGTTCAGACGGGAACCTTCGCCGTGAACTAGCACGCCCCTGCGGCCTGTAGGCGAACAGGGTTGTTAGGGTCACGTCTAAATTTTCAATTTTTCTCGTCCACAAATATCACAATTGAAAATTTAGGCTTGACCCCATTTTCATCTTCGCGTGTTTCTATTCTTTCGCCCCGCAAGCGGGGCTGTATTATGAGGGAGGCTGCTGACCCAGGGCTCCGCGATCCCACAGTGCGGGATCGCTTCACCCTGGGCTACAATCTGTCGGCCCTTCGGGCCTGCCCCGGGCGTTGCCCGAGACAAGGCAATAGGAGTACGGTCGCTACCATGAGCATGGACAGCAAGCCGAGGTCAACTTTGCGCATCGAGCCCTTCTCGATCTGCATAGAGGACGAGGTTTTATCCGACCTCAAAGCGCGCATTCGCAGGACGCGCTGGCCCGATCAAGTGCCGGGCGTGGCCTGGGAGCAGGGCACCGAACTCCAGTACCTGAAACAGCTGCTTGCCTATTGGGCCGACAGCTTCGACTGGCGCGCGCAGGAACACAAGCTGAACGTCTACCTCCATTTCCGCGCCAAACTGGGCGACGTCCGGATCCACTTCGTCCATGAACGCGCGCGACGCGGACGCGGGATACCCCTGATCTTGACCCATGGCTGGCCCAGCGCCTTCGTCGAACTGCTTCCGCTCGTGCCGCTTCTAACCGAGCCGGAGGCCCACGGAATCGACGGCCCTGCCTTCGACGTTGTCATCCCGTCGCTGCCGGGCTATGCCTTCTCAACCCGGCCTCCCCGGGCGAACTGCAGGGACACCGCCGCGCTCTGGCACCAGCTCATGCGCGGCCTCGGTTACGAACGCTATGGAGCAGGTGGGGGGGACTTCGGCTCAAGCGTCGCCACCTTCATGGCGCTGGATGATCGCTCACCCCTGATCGGTCTCCACCTGACCAACCTGGACCTCTCGCCCTATACCGGCGAAGGTTCGCGCCCCCTTTCGGAGGCGGAGCGCATCTACCTCACGCACCGCAACCAGTGGGATGCAGTGGAACGTGGCTATAGCGCAATCCAGTCGACCAAACCGCAGACGCTCGGATACGCGCTTAATGACTCGCCCGCCGGGCTGGCCGCATGGATCCTCGAGAAGTGGCGGACGTGGGCTGACTCCGGGGGCGATCTCGACGGCCGCTTTTCGCGCGATTTCTTGCTGACAGTGGTAACGCTCTACTGGGTCACACAGACGATCCCAACCTCGATACGCGACTACTTCGACGAACGCTGGCAAGGAGCTGCGATCGGGCCAGAGGACTTTGTCCATGTGCCGACCGCGATCGCCAATTTTGTAAGTAATTTTGTCTTTGAAGGAGATCCTCCGCGGGAGTGGGCCGAGAGGCTGTACAACGTTCGTCGCTGGACAGCCATGCCGCGCGGCGGTCATTTTGCCCCCGCCGAAGAGCCGGAACGCGTCGCGCGTGACATCGCAACTTTCTTCGGTGAGCTTTAAGCCCAAAATTCTCATGGTCACACATATCACTCCATTTTCATTTGGAAATTCGGGAATGTCCCGAATTTCAGAATTGAGAATGAGAATCAAGGGACAATGACGTTTTGGTTTTTGTTCAGAATTTGTCCACCGCAGGCGGATTGGGATTTGGACTTTATTTTTGAAAGAGACGTGGTGGTTAAGTCTAAATTTTGAAATGTGCTCGTTTCGGATGTAAAAATTGAAAATTTGGAATTGACCCTTAAAAACCCCAGGTTTACCGTCAGGAGTCTGAAACAGGTTAATTCTTAGAGAGGCGGCTAATTTAGCGATGGAACTCATCGACAATCTTGAGGCGACTCGCGACGAAACGCTGAGATTCTTCACGCTCAGCGAGGCGGACCTGGCGCAGACCTACGCGCCGGGGAAGTGGTCCATCCGGTTCATCCTCCATCACCTGGCGGACAGCGAAACGGTGCTCTCCGACCGCATTCGACGGGTCCTCAGTGAGCCGCGCCCGGTGCTTTGGGTGTTTGACCAGGATGCCTGGGCCAAGGGACTGGACTATTCACAGGTGCCGCTTGATCTCTCGCGGCAGGTGTACGAATCAGTTCGGAATGCGAACATTTACTATGCCGGAATCCACTACGAGAGCCATGGACATCTGGAGTTTGTGCACAGCGTGACCGGGGTGCGGACCTTGAGAGACGAATTCGATAAGGTCGCTTCTCACAATGCGCACCACTTAAGCCAGATCCGGGCGGCACTCTCTGGCGCCCCCTGGCCAGCGGCCTAAGCCAGCAATTTCTCGAGCGGCTCCCAATAGTGTGCCTTCCATCCTGCCGCCAGGTGTTCCGCACCGCCTTTGGGGAAGCCGGTATGGTCGAAGACGATCCTGGTCCCGGCCCCCTGCTCCACGAGCTCGAACCTTGCAATCGAGTAGATGCCCGGATCCCAGCTGCCCGCTCGCCACGCCTGGACGATTCGCTCGTTCGGAATGAGTTCGATGTGCCGTCCCGTGATATACCCGCCGAAGAGTGCAAACGCGCCTCCCGCTTCACGGCTGATCTCGGTGGGCTTGACGGCAGCGGGCATGGTCTTCATGACTCCACTGAGCTGGATGACCTTGTCGAACTGTTGGGCGTTGGTGAGGGCTTCGTAGACGCGCTTCCTGCTTGCTTTGAAGACAGTCTCCTGGTGAATGGATTCCTCCGTCCGAGAAATCTCCTCCCCGGCTGCGGCCCAGACCTCGGTTGAGCCCAGGGCCAGTCCACCGAATGCCATCGCCGCACCGACAATCGCTTGCCGCCGCGTGGGCCCCCATGACAGCACTTCCCGATTCGTTCTGTTGCTCATCACTGTCCTCCTGAATTGTGGTGTTGAAACGCCCCCGCATAAAAGCACTGCAACAAAATATGTTCAAGATAATATTTTGTCGGCAGGCATGTCTGTCGCGGTGCGCCTGAGGTAGGCATCAAAGCGCAGGCATGTAAAGAGCACATGCCTGCGGCACCCCACGGCGTGTGGATCGGCGCTGTAAATGCATTGATCGCGACTCCTGAGTCTTGGCGGGTTTCAGGTTGGACTGGAATGATGAAGGCGGGATGTTACCCGAATTCAATCCTTGGGGTGCCGCAGGCATGGGTTTCTTCATGCCTGCGACGGATGGCGTTCGATGACGCGGAGGGCTATTGAAGGGGACCGCAGGCATGTAAAGAGCACATGCCTGCGGCACCCCCATTGCGGACATGGTCATCGGAGACATGGTGGTGGCGCGCCTGAGATCGGCATGGAAGCGCAGGCATGTAAAGAGCACATGCCTGCGGCACCCCGGGCTTTGTCTTCCGGCATCCGCCTGACCATTGTTCAAGTTGTATTATAAAAGATGAGAAACTATAGTGATGAGTGAAAGTGACTCAAGAAGAAAAAGGGTTCAGCCACCCACAATCGACAACCCTCGCTCGGCGCGGGTTAGCGCCGGGCCGTTAGCTTTCAGGAGGACTCATGCTTGATGCGATAGGGCATGTTGCGCTGGTCGTTCGGGACCCTTCCCGTACAGCGGCGCTTTTTGAGAAATTGTTCGCCGTGAAGATCGTGCGACGTACCGATTTGGAAGGCCATGACGAAACCTTTGTCAGGCTGGGCCGGACATGGTTTGCTTTAGTGCAGGCCGATATCGAGCGGCCGCGTACGGGGGATCACATCGCGTTTCACGTCACCCAGGCGACGCTTCAATCCACGGCCGAAAAACTCAAGGAAATGAAGGTGGAGTTCCAGTTGGCCCGATCCGATAGTTCGTTGTACTTCTTCGACTACGACAACCATGTCTTCGAATTGGATACTACGGACCTGGAGAGCGATCTCGCCCATTAGAACTCACCCTTCCTTTCGGGAAATAATAGGGCCAGATTCCAACAGGTCGTTGCCCAAGCCCAGAGCTTCCTTGAGGGGGAAGAGCCCCCGCCGGCAAAGAGCGCAGGCGGGGCTACCAAAGCATCGCCGCCGGCCTTCGATCACTCCTGGCGGAGGGCTTCAATAGGATCAACCAACGTCGCTCGATAAGCGGGGACGTACCCGGCCACGAGACCCACGCCAAGCAAGGTGACGGCGACCAATGCAAACGTCGCCGGATCAGAGGCACTGATGTTGAACAACAGGCCCCTCATGAGCCGGGTGAAGAGAAGACTGCCGACGAGCCCCAGACCCACGCCCCCCAGGATCAGCACCAGGCTGTGTCCAAGAACCATGCGCAGCAACACGAAACGGCCCGCGCCCAAGGCCATGCGGATCCCCAACTCCCGGGTTTGCTGTTCCACCGTATAAGTGATCACCCCGTAAATCCCCACGGCGGCCAACACCAGCGCGAGAGCGGCAAAGAGTGAAAGCAACAGCATGGCGAGCCGCCGCTGGGCCATGGAAGCCGCCACGAGTTCGTCCATCGTACGCACCGCATAGACCGGCTCTTCAGGATCGATGGCCAGCGCCTGTTGTTCCACTGCACTCACCAGGCCGCGCGGATCCTTTGCGGCTCGAATGGCCAGGCTGAGATCGGGCCAGGGGTTCTGCGCCTCCGGCCAGTACACTTGCACGCGCGTCGAGGATTCAAGGCTCTGGTACTGGACGTGGCGGACCATTCCGACAACGGTCATCCATGGAGCCTTGGAACGCAGCCCGCCGCGGTGGAGACGCTTGCCAATGGGGTCCTGATCCGGCCAGAAGGCCTTGGCCATGGACTCATCAATGATGGCCACCGGGCTGGCGGTCTCCGAATCCCGCTCGTCAAAATAGCGTCCACGGACGAGGTCGATGCCGAGGGCCCGAAACAAACCGGGTGTTACGGGCCGGAAGTCCGCTTCCGGTGTCCGGCGATCCGCAGACACGGCGTCAGTGTCGATGGTCGTTGTTCCGGAGCTGCCTTGACCACTGAGAGGGAGTGCCCCGATCGCTCCGGCCGACTCCACTCCCGGCAGCCCATTCACGCGGCGCGTGAGTTCGCGATAAAAATTGCGAATCTTCACCGGGTCGCTGTAGCGCGTGTCCGGCAGCGAGACGTTCAAGGTCAACACATTTTCCGGACGGAACCCGGGATCCACCCGCAGCAGGCGCAAGAAACTCCGGATCAAAAGGCCCGCGCCGGCCAACAACACCAGCGACAGCGCCACTTCAGCCACCACAAGCGCGCCGCGCAAGCGCTGACGCCCTCTTCCCAGGGTGCCGGTCCGTCCGCCTTCTTTCAGGGCTTCATGAGTGAAACCGGATGATGCGTGCAGCGCGGGCCACAACCCGAAAAGGATCCCGGTGATCACCGCCACCGCCAGGGTGAAACCCAGAACCGGAAGATTGAGCCTTGCCTGCCCTATTCCCGGCAGCACGCTCACAGCCTGGTGAGCAAGAACCCGCAGGGACCACACGGCCAGCAGCAGTCCCACCAGGGCGCCACACAGAGACAACAGGACGCTTTCAGCCAGAAGTTGCCTTACCAGGCGGCGCCTGCCCGCCCCCAGGGCCGTCCGGATGGCGATCTCCCGCTCACGGGTCGCCGCTTTGGCCAGGAGCAGGTTAGCCACGTTCGAACAGGCAATCAGCAACACGAATGCGACCGCACCCATCAGAATCAGCAGCGCCGGGCGAATGTCACCCACCATTTCCTCGAGCAACGGATTCATGATCACCCGGAAGCCGAACCGCTGATACGGGTAGTTCGGCGCCCCCGCAATGATCCGCTGCGAGACCAGTTGCATGTCCGCTTGGGCAGTTTCCATCGAGATGCCGTCGCGGATTCTTGCGATGGCCAACAGGCCGTGGCTCCCTCTGCTGTCCGCCGAGAGGTCTGCAGGACTGAACGCCAGGGGCGTCCACATCTCCACTTTTTCCGGGAAACTGAAGCCCTGGGGCATGACGCCCACAATCTGAAAGCTTCGGCCATTCACATTGAGCGTTATCCCAGAGAGGTTGACCTCCGAGCCGAACAGTCGCTGCCACAAGCCGTGACTGACGATGGCGACATTGTCACGGCCAGGCGTTTCCTCCTCCGCACGGAAGGCGCGTCCCAAGCTCGGCTGCACACCCAGGACCGGGAAAAAGCTCGCGGAGACGGCGGCTCCACTGACATGCTCCGGGCGATCCCCGCCACTGATGTTGAGGCTGACGCCGCTGATCGCAGCGATCCCCGAAAAAGAGGTCGAGTATTGACGCAAGTCCGTAAACTCCGGAGCGGAAACCCAATTGCGATCTTTCGGAATCCCGATTCCGGTAAAGCGCATCCATAACATGACGATTTTTTCAGGGTTCTTAAATGGGAGCGCCTGGAGCAGCACAGCCCGAACTACACTGAACATCGCCGTATTCACGCCGATGCCCAGCGCCAGGGTCAAAATCGCCACGGCGGTAAAACCCGGGTTCTTGCGCATCATGCGAGAGCCGAATTTGAGGTCTAG
Source organism: Terriglobia bacterium (assembly GCA_020073085.1). NCBI lineage: Bacteria > Pseudomonadati > Acidobacteriota > Terriglobia > Terriglobia bacterium. The sequence continues at coordinate 34,741 of JAIQFV010000028.1, forward strand.
CCAGAGAGTGTCCATCGTTCTCCTCTTCGAGCCAAGTGAGTGGAGGGCCGAGGCACAGCGGGAACGACACTTCGCCTTCATTGATTAGACTGCGAGTATTGCAAAAAGTTGCGAAAGTTGCCTCTTGAAAATGCTGGGGAGGCATTCCCCCGCCAGTGTGGCGATCCCAAAGCATCGCAATGGGGAATGTTTTGGTAGCCTCCCCGCGGGTGTTTGCGGGGGGGGCTTTTGCGAGCGGGATGCACAGAACCAGCAGTTGAGCACGAAATGAAGGGAAGAGCCCCCGCCGGCAGAAAACGCCGGCGAGGCTACCAAAGCATCGCGGTGAAGAAAGTTTGGGTGCCCTCCCCGCGGGTGTTTGCGGGGGGGGCTTTTGCGAGCGGGATGCACAGAACCAGGGATTGAGCGCAAATTGATAGGAAGAGCCCCCGCCGGCAGAAAACGCCGGCGAGGCTACCAAAGCATCGCGGTGAAGAAAGTTTGGGTGCCCTCCCCGCGGGTGTTTGCGGGGGGGGGCTTTTGCGAGCGGGATGCACAGAACCAGCAGTTGAGCACGAAATGAAGGGAAGAGCCCCCGCCGGCAGAAAACGCCGGCGAGGCGACCAAAGCAATCTACTCATACCGCAGGGCCACCATCGGGTCGACGCGGGCGGCGCGTCGGGCCGGGATGTAAGACGCCAGCAGGGACACGGCGGTCAGAACGAGTGGCGCGGCCACAAGAACGACGGGATCCATCGGACTCACCTCATAGAGCATGCTGGCGAGGAGACGTCCGGTCAACAGGGCCAGTGTCAAACCCAGTCCGGTACCGATCAAGGTCAACCACAGCCCTTCTCTGAGTACCATCCATAGGGTGTCATGCATGGTCGCGCCCAGCGCCATTCGAATGCCAATTTCACGCGTGCGGCGCGCCACGGTATAGGCCTTCAGGCCATAGACTCCCACGACGGCCAGAAACAGGGCCAGTCCACCCAGCAACGAGAACATTCTCGCTCCTGTGCTGAACAGCCACATGTCCATGCTCTGATCCAGCTGGGTGCGCATCGTTTTCAAACTCAGGATCGGAAGATGCTCGTCCGCCAGGTGGATTTCGCGCCGAATGTCGCGCATGAGGGAAGCCTCGGCACTCGGGCTGGGCGCCGACAATTGGAGGTGGAAATGAATGTTGGACTGGTAGGCCTGTCCGAAAGGAACATAGACATGCGGACCGTTTTTGATGCCCAATAAGGAATCTGTCAGCGTGGGCACCACGCCCACCACCTCCATCATGGGGTTCTCTTTTCGGGTGTCCTCGGTCTGGAAGGCGATGCGCTTGCCGAGCGGATCCTCTCCCGGCCAGAGTGTCTTCGCGAGCGACTCGTCAATCATAGCGACCGGTGTGTTTGCTCCCGGTTCTTCTTCCCCCGCACTGAAGGTTCTCCCCCGGAGCAGGGGCACGGCCAGGGTACGAAGATAATCGCTTCCAATGATGTTGAAGCGCGCGGAGACGGTTTTGACCTGGTTGCGATCCTCCGCCCGGCTGCGCGAAGCGTCTTCCGCCTTCAAAACACTACGACCCAATGAAACCATGCCAAACGGAACGGTCGCCGCCGCACTGACCGATTCGATTCCCGGGAGAGCCGATAATCTTTCCTGGATCCGGCGGTAGAGCTGCCGGCCCCGGGCTTCATCGTATCCGACAAGGCCGGCATCGAGCTCAACCAAAACGCCGTTCTCCAAACTGTACCCCGGATTCGCGTGACCGGCTTTGAGTGCCCCACGCACGAACAGTCCCGCGACGGTCAACAGCATCAAGGATAAAGCGAGCTGTCCCACAACCAACAAATTGCGCGATGAAAAAATCCGGCGTCCGCGTCCCGCGTCTGCATCCTCACCCGTGCACTCTTTGAGAGAAGCCACCACATCCGGCCGCGCGGCTTTCAAAGCGGGTCCGAGGCTGAAGATGACGGTGCTGAATAGACAGAATCCGAGCATGGCGGCAAACACGCGGATGTCGGGGGTGGTGTGGAGGAGAATGGTGATGGGGGAGATGGAGTTCAGCGAGTACACCAGAAGACGGGTGGCCCAAACGGCGAACAACAAACCCACAGCAGCCCCCATCACCGAAAGAAGGAAACCCTCGGTGAGCAACTGGGCGAGGATGCGACGACGACCGCAGCCCAGTGCGAGCCGGACGGCAAATTCCTTTCGCCGGGAGGTTCCGCGCGCGAGCATCATGTTGGCCAGATTGAAACAGGCGATCAGGAGGACCAGGGCGGCCAGGGCTGCCAGCAGGATAGAAATCCCGCTCAATTCGGATTCATCCTGCGGGTTGGTGCTGATGGAGAAGCGGCTAAGGCGGTGCGTGATGATGGTCTGATGTCCATTTTCCTGGGGGTAGGTCTTTTCGAGTTGCGCGGAGAGCAGGGCGAGTTGACGGTCAGCCTGGGCGCTGGTGACGCCGGGCTTCATCCGTCCCACCAGAAGCACGCTGTAGTGGTTGCGATCGGCCAGGGGGCGCCTCACCCCTTCAAAGTCGTTCACGGCGGCCTCATACATTCCCAGCGGCAGCCACACCCCCGACGCCGCAACCATCGTCCGGCCGGTAAAACCCTCGCGGGCAATGCCGATGACGGTGTGGGCCCTGCCATTGATCCACAGGCTCTTGCCGACGAAATCCGGGTCTTGTCCTGCGCGGCGCCAATAATCGTAGCTGACGATGACCACGGGGATGCCGGCCCCAGGCTTCTCTTCGGCCGGAGTAAACGGGCGGCCTTTCCAAAGACTCACCCCCAGGGTCTTGAAGTAGTTGGAAGCAACGATCTCCGAAATCACCCGGCGTGTGGTGTCTCCTTCCGTGATGCCGACAATGGCCACCGAATGGGCGGTCAAGTCGCTGAATACCCCGTTGCTGTCCCGGATGTCGACATAATTGGGATAAGAAAAATCGCGGAAGGTGTTGGGAGTCTGAGTGTCTTTGCTGAAACAACCCACCAGTTGCTCCGGCTTTTCAAGAGGCATCGGTCGCAGGATGAGGTTGTTGATCAACGTGAAGATAGCGGTGTTGGCCCCGATTCCCAAAGCCAGCACCAGCACCGCCAGGGCTGCAAAGCCGGGATTGCGAAAAATCAGACGAACACTGTGCCGAAGGTCCTGCCATAGATTTTGCATGAACTCTCCCCCGCGATGGAATGCGGCCAGCGACTTGTCTTAAATACGTGGGGAGTCGTAATGGTGTTCAGATTATTTTGAACCCGATCAATCGGGGTGCCGCAGGCATGGGTTTTTCATGCCTGCGAATGGAGGGGGGGTGGTGGAGAAGCGCAGGCATGCAAAGGACGCATGCCTGCGGCACCCCACGGCGTGTGGATCAGGGCTGTAAAGGCATTGGTTCCGAGTCATGGGTTTTTCATGCCTGCGAATGAGGGGGGGTTGGTGGAGAAACGCAGGCATGCAAGGGACGCATGCCTGCGGCACCCGACGGCGTGTGGATCGGGGCTGTAAATGCATTGGTTCCGACTCATGGGTTTTTCATGCCTGCGGCACCCGCCGCATGGTATACTTTGAGTCCATCCAATCTTCAGTAGAGCTCAGGTCAGTTGACCCAAGGAGAAATCGCGTGAATTACTATGGACCCAAGGAGTTAGCCGAGAGTTTTCGCACCGTCCGAAAGAACACGATGACCATTGCCCAGGAAATTCCAGCAGAAAAATATGGTTTTCGACCTGCCCCCAACACGCGCAGTGTCGCTGAGTTGTTGGCGCACATTTCGCTGGCATACAGTTTTCAGTACCAGGTTCACGCCCAGGAACACCGAACCTCGATTGAGGGATTTGACTTTCCAACGCTCATGCAGCGGTTGACGGCCGAAGAGAAGCTGCCGCGGAGCAAGGACCAGGTGCTTGAGATGCTCCGCAGTTCCGGCGAGAAATGGGCGGGTTGGCTCGAAGGACTGACGGACAGTTTCCTGGCCGAGCGTGTGGAGATGCGTCAGGGAATGACGCCTCCGTTCAAGAGCCGCTTCGAGATGGTTATTTCGGTCAAGGAACATGAAATGCACCACCGCGGGCAACTGATGCTGATCGAGCGGATGGTGGGCCTCGTGCCACATCTCACGCGCGAGATGCAGGCCCGGTTGGCTGCCTCGGCAGGACAGAGAAGCTGACGGCGCAGCCACCCCGCCTGATCACAAGTCGATTACCTGACTTCGGCGATCATCTCGATCTCGACGCAGGCGCCGAAGGGAATTTGTGAAGCGCCGAACGCGCTTCGGGCATGGGCGCCCCTTTCTCCGAAAACTTCTCCAATCAATTCGGACGCCCCGTTGGCCACCAGGTGCTGTTCCGTGAAAGTGGGGGCGCTATTCACCAGGACCATCAGCTTGACAATTCGCCGGATGCGATTCAGATCTCCAGCGGCGGCGTGCAGAGTGCCCAGAAGATCGATCGCAACGGCGCGGGCGGCCTGCTGTCCCTGCGCCACCGCAATTTCCGAACCCACCTTTCCACTCCACGGTTTTCCGTCCTTCTTGGCGATATGGCCGGAAAGGAACAGAAGATTCCCGACTTGGACAAACGGCACAAAAGCGGCCACAGGCGCTGAAAGCGGAGGAAGTGTAATATTCATCTCCTTCAGCCTCTCGTAAACGGACATGAAGTTCTCCTGTAAACGGACATGAAGTTCTCCTGTTATTTAATGGTCCTTTCGAATTCTGTACAAAAAGAGGGACAGACACCTGCCTTGTCGCCATGGTGCGAAGTTACTTAAGAGAAGGTGTCTGTCCCTAACCCTTCAACTTCTCGTAGACAGACATGGTGTTTTCCTGGTGGGCGATCAGCGGTCCGCCGCAGGCGATGGAAATCGAACGGCCTCCGTGTTACCGCCGCAAATGACCACTCCGACCCGTTCTCGGGGTTCAGGCGCATATTGACCGGACAGAAGCGCCGCGAGTGCCGCGGCGCCGCCGGGTTCCGCGACGATCCTCAAATGATCCCAGAGCGTCTGCTGCGCCTGCTTGATGGATTCATCGGAGACAAGCACGACGCGTTCAACGTACTTCTGCGCGATCGGGAACATCAGTTCGCCGACTCGTTTCGGGGCGAGCGAGTCAGCGGCGATGCCCCCGGCCGGGGCATCCACCGGGCAGCCCGCCCTGAGGGCCCAGTCCAGGGTGGGCGCTTGCTCCGGTTCCACCGCAATCAGCTTGATGCTCCCGGCATACCATGCAGCGATTCCGCCGATCAATCCGCCGCCCCCGACCGCCACAAGCAACGAATCGAGCCGGGGATCCTGCTGCTGGAATTCCAGCCCGAGCGTGCCCTGTCCCAGCAAAGTTTCGCGCTGGTCATAGGCGTGGATGGCCAGGGCACCTGAGCTCTTTACCCACGCTTCACTGGCGGCCAGCGCATCGGCATAACGCTCCCCGGTCACCACCAGATCGGCCCCGAAGTCCCGAATGCGCTGTTGTTTTGAGGGTGCCGCGACTTCGGGCACAAAGATCTTGGCCGGCTTGCCGAGTTTCATGGCGGCGTAGGCCACGGCCACCCCATGATTTCCCCCCGAGGCGGCGACGACTCCGGCCCGGGGGACCTCGCGCCGCAACAGGTTGGTAAAGGCCCCGCGCACCTTGAAGGATCCGGTGTGCTGAAACAGCTCGAGCTTTAGAACCAGTGGATGGGGCCCCAAACCGAGTTCCGCTCCCGAAACCTCCATCGACGGTGTACGGCGGACATGCGGTCGAATCAGCTGGTTCACGCTGCGGATTTCATCCGGCTCTATCGTCGATGGGTTCATGGCGGCTCCGCTCTCCGGGGTTTTGGTAACTATCTCATCCCGGTGTTTTTGATATTGCATTGGCCAGGGGAGGGCATTATACTTAGGCAGTTGGCTAATTGTCTATATGAAATTTGAACTCGTCCTGCGAGCCCTGGCAAACCGGCGACGGCTCCAGATCCTCGAATGGCTCAAGGAACCGGTGGCGAATTTTCCTCCCCAGAGGGATGGCGATCTGGTGAAGGACGGGGTGTGCGGTGTCCTGATTGCGCAAAAGCTCGGCGTGAGCCAGCCCACCGCGAGTGAGCATCTGAAGATCCTGTCGCACGCCGGCTTTCTCAAGTCCAAGCGGATCAAGCAGTGGACATTCTACCGCCGCCACGAGGCCGCCATCCAGGGCATCAAACGCCAGCTTTCCTCCAAGGTCTAGGACCCCGGTTCGACCGAGCCGGGGAATAATGCCTTCGAGTCATTCCCCTTTGTTGAATCAGGGCGATTGGGCCGATTCAATTTCCCCTCCAAGCCCTCCCGCTCCACAGCACTCTCACCGGGGGCTTCCACGGCGGTATGGGAAGATGGAAAGGAGGTGAGCGGGATCGCGTTGGCGCCTTCCGCGGACCGTCCCTCCGGAAAAATGCCCGTTCCCCTTGCTTACCGAGGGGAGTTCGTGTATCCTGCACTCGGTAACCGAGGAGAGTATATGAGCAAACCACCTGATTTGGTACAAGGCACCCTGGACCTGCTTCTCTTGAAGATCCTCGCCCTGGAGCCGCTCAACGGGTTTGCAATCAGCCAGCGTCTCAAGCAGGTGTCGCGCGACGTCCTGCAGGTGAGCGATGGCTCTCTTTATCCGGCCCTGCATAAACTGGAGCAGGAGGGCTGGATCAAATCCGAGTGGAAGGCAAGCGAGAACAACCGTCGCGCCAAGTATTATTTCCTCACCCGGCTCGGCCGGAGACAGCTCGAAAAGGAAGCGCACCATTGGAACCGCCTCTCGGCCGCCATCTCGCTGGTCGTGAAACTGAAGCAGGCGTAAGCGCGGTTGACTCTTAAGGGGAGTCCACATGCGATTGGAACACTGGCTGTACACCGTGCCTTTGAGGTTGCGTTCGCTTTTCCGCCGGCGCCAGGTTGAACAGGAGTTGGAGGACGAATTTCGATATCACATCGAGCTGAAAACCGAGGAATACCTTTCGCGGGGCTTGTCCCCTGAAGAGGCGCGCCACGCCGCCCTGCGCGCCATGGGCGGACTGGAACAGCGGAAGGAGGAGTGCCGCGACACGCGCCGGGTCCGGTATCTTGAAGAACTGGTCGTGGATTTCCGGTACGCCGGCCGCTCTCTTCGACACAGCCCAGCCTTCGCCCTCACCACCATCCTGACGCTGGCCGTCGGTGTCATCGGGACGGCGCTGGTCATCACGACCTACAACGCACTCGCCCTGAGGCCGCTTCCCGTTAAAGACCCGAACGGCCTTGTCCTCCTCAAGCGGGAGTTCCGCAAAGGCGGCTCGGGCGAGGCTTTTTCAAACGCAGAGTTCCGGCACCTCAGTGAACACAACTCCGTGTTCGAGGGGGTGGTGGCGGAGGCCGAATATGATACGGTCCTGGCCCAGCTCCCTGACCTCGACCAGGCGATCCACGGAGGCCCCCGGCAGATCCTCATCAAGCGGGTGTCCGAAAATTACTTCTCTGTTCTCGGCGCGGATGCGATAGCAGGCCGAACGTTCACCCTGCGGGGGCCCTCATCCGGAGAACCGGTCGCCGTCCTCAGCTATTCCTCGTGGCAGCGCCGCTTCCATGGGGACCCTCGGGTGCTGGGCCAAACGGTTCTGGTGTATGGCACACCGTTCACGATCCTTGGGATCGCCCCCTCCGATTTTGTTGGAACCGGCCTCCCTCCCGTGCCTCCTGACTTGTGGGTCCCGCTGCCGATGGAGGCGATGGTCGAGCCGGGCCGAAACCGGACCGCGCATCCGGAGGAGCCTCGTTTGAGGCTGGTCGGCCGGCTGAAGGCAGGGGTCCGACCTCGGCAGGCGCAGGCTGTGTTGACGGTCCTGGTGCAGCAGTTCGAGACAAGAGCACTCCTGGAACCCGTCACTTCTGCCGTCAAGGCCGATCCCCCGGCTTACTTCATTGAGCCCAACAACCCTCAATTCCGGGCCCTGTCGTTCCTGCTGCTGGCGTGCTTCAGCATGGTCCTGCTGATTGCGTGCGCTAATCTTGCCAACCTGTTTCTCGCCCGTGCGGCGGCGCGTCGCAAGGAACTGGCTGTGCGCGCAGCGCTGGGGGCAAGTCGGGGCAGGCTGGTGCGACAGCTGCTGACCGAAGGCGTCCTGCTTGGTCTTGTGGCGGGCGCCTTGGCGCTGACGGTGGCTCCATGGTTGTGCGATTTCATCTGGCTGGAGATTCAAGAACACATCATCTTCAGGTTCACCGATCTGTATGTTTTCACGTTTCGCTTCACGCCGGATATTCGGGTGCTCGCGGGGACCGTTGCGGTGTCTGCCATGGCGGGCATCCTCTTCAGCATCTTGGCAGCGGTCTCCTCCTCACGCGTTGATTTGCGGGACGCGATGCAGGATCACGTGGCGCAGTGGACGACGGGCCGGCGCTGGCTGCTCGTCAGCGTGCGCGATGCGCTCATCGCGGCGCAGGTGCTGTTCAGCCTGGTGCTGCTGATCAATGCCGCGTTGCTGGCGCGCGGGATGGTGCGCGGACAGGCCACCCTTCCCGGCCTGGAGACGCACCATGTCATCGACATTGAATTCTCCGGCATGGAGAATCTCGGGTATGACGGCGCGCATGCGGCCGCCTTACGTGAGCAGCTTGCCGAGAAACTGTCTGCGCTTCCGGCGGTGACGGGAGTTGCCTTTGCGGACCACGTGCCCCTGCTGGGCGCCGGCGCCAACACGATCTCGGTCGCTGGAAAGGCCGAGGAGCACACGTCAGATAACCACATTTCGCCCGGGTTTCTTACAGTTCTTGGGATCGACTTGGTTCAGGGGCGCGATTTCACGGCGGCGGACCTGGCCCGGCGTGCATCTATCCTGATCGTCACAGAATCCACGGCGCGGCATTTGTGGCCTGACGAGAATCCCCTGGGGAAGATTGTTTTGACAGGGAAGACGCACGCCCCCCTGGAGGTGATCGGCGTCGCGCGGGACGCCTGCACTGTTGTCTTAGGACGCGTCGAGCCTCTCTATCTCTACCTGCCGGCCGCACCGGATGCGCCCCTCGCCGATGTGTTCGTTCGGACGAGGGGAGAGACCTCTTCCTCCATTCCGCTGATTCTGGGCGCGGCCGCATCCATCGACAAGAACCTCCCGTCGTTGGCCTCGGTGCACGGCATGGATGATGCGCTCTGGTTTCAACGGCTTCCTTCGAAGATTGCCACGTTGTTGGCGCTGGGCGTCGGAAGCCTCGCGCTCCTGCTGGCGAGCGTCGGCATCTATGGCACCATCGCTTACGCCGTCACCCAACGGACCCGTGAGATCGGGATTCGCATCGCCCTGGGCGCCAGACCGCTTTCCGTTCTTGGGTTGATCCTGGGGCGCACCCTGAAGCTGGTGGGCATCGCAACGGGTATCGGCCTGGCCGCCTCGGCCCTGGCCTCGCATGCACTGACAACTCTCCCGTTCGGGCTGAGTTCACTTCTGCTCTTTGGCCTCAACCCGCAGGATCCGCTGGCCTTTGCAGCGATCGCGTTCTTCCTGGCACTGTTAGCGCTGTCCGCCGCCTACTTGTCGGCCCGTCGTGCGACCCGGATCGATCCGATGGAGGCGCTCAGGTATGAGTAGGGGGATTTGAGCGTTTACCCCATTGCGATAGCCAGCGGTCCACGCTTTTCGAGGAAGGGACCTGCTCTCGCCCGGAGGGCCCTCCGGGCCTAAGGCGCCAGCTCCCTTGCTTGAATGGTATCCCCCCTTGGGAATCATCGAATCAACATCTTGTCCGCCCTTAATGGCTTTTTCTTCGCGCCGCCAGACGCGCTCCCCTCCGGGCCTGAAGCGACAGAAGCCATGCTCGAACAGTCTCCCGCATTGGGAGTCGAGCCCTCCCCAGACATTGATCACGGCGTTCAACATCGGAATTCGGGCCAAAAAACGTTGACCTTCTGCCACGGCCTATGTAGAATTTGATCCATACAAGGGACGAGATATTTCCTGCTTGCAAGGGGTTCTTGGGGTCCCTAGCGGGAAGGTTTTGTTCCGCCTTAGTTGACTGTGGACCGGTTATACTGAGAATTCTTGAGGTTGAGACGGATTTGGCATACCTTAACGATGCCTGCAAAACACCCTGACAACGACGGAGGCTAAAAAGGAGGAATTTGGCGGTGGAATGACTGCAAAGATTGAATCACACGATCCCTCATCCAATCCCAGCGCATTTAAACTTCTTTTTTTAAACCTTTTCTTGCACGTGGTTCTGATCCTTAGATGTGGTGAGGGACGTGGTCCTTCGCTATCGGCAAATTGAGAAGAGAAGTCGGGTTGAATAAGTTTGAGTTCTTATTCCACCCGGGCGCGAGGTGCACCGTTGCGCGCTGAAAGGACCAGATCGCCGCGTCCACTTAAGGCTTGGGTTCGGTGGGGATGGGATTTGGCTCCTCTCGTTTCGCTCCAGCGAATTTTTTCCCCGCCGGATTTAATTCAAGGTCGCGGAGCATTTCGGAACGGCCCAAAACTCGAGGGCATGCGATCTGAATGGGGGTCGGCAATGCCACGCAACCGTAACTCGAACTTCAATACGAGGACTTTCCTCGTCGAATTCGGTGACGGAAAAAGTGTTTTGAAATGCCGGCCGAGGCAAATCATTTTCACGCAGGGAGACCGCGGAGAGGCGGTTTATTATATTCAAAACGGGAAAGTGAAGCTGACGGTCATCTCAGGTGATGGGAAAGAAGGAGTTGTAGGGTTGTTGGGGAAGGAGGACTTTTTCGGGGAGGGATGCCTGGTAGGACAAACCAGTCACATTGCGACAGCCACCGCGCTCGAAGAATCGGAAATTATACGACTCCCCAAGGAATCGATGCTGCGCATGCTCAGCAGCAAGCCTGAATTCTCAGCCCTCTTCATCCACTACCTGGTGACCCGCAATGCTCGAATCCAAGAAAACCTGGCCGATCTCCTGTTTAATTCCAGCGAGAAGCGACTGGCCCGGGCCTTGTTGTTTCTTTCGCACCTTGGAAACGGTGAAAAGTATGATCTGTTGATTCCAAAGATCAGCCATGAGATGCTGGCGGAAATGATCGGGACCACCCGGTCGAGGGTCACTTGCTTCATGAATAAATTCAGGAAGCTGGGGTTCATTGAATACAACGGTGGCTTGAAAGTTCACGGCTCAATCATCAACATTCTTCTTCACGGTCCCGTAGCGCGAAAGGTCCCCCAACCGACCGTAGACTAAAAGCATCTGCGCGGCACATTTGCCAATGTGTGCAATATTGAACAGCTTTTGGAATTTGAGGATGCTACGCTAAAGGCGTAGTGCGTCGTGGATTGTCCCTCGCGGAACTTCACGCGGAGGAGTGTCGATGGCGCAAAATGAAGCAACCGGGGATGGTATCGTGATTTGCCGCCCGATTGTCACGGGCGTCCCAGAACCCAAGGCGGGTGACAAGGGCGCGCAGGAACTTAGAAAAGGCAGCAATCCTGCGCCCTGGAGGTTGGAAAGGAGGCGGGCAAATGGGACCGAAGCGAAATAAGGCTTTTACCGCAAAGGCTTTTCTTGCCGAAGTCGGTGAAGGAAGAAGTGTAACGCCATACCGGCGGAAGGAAGTGATTTTTTCTCAGGGAGATCCCGGGGATGCCGTTTACTATATCCAAAAGGGGAAAGTGAAGCTGACGGTTTTCTCACCCCGTGGAAAGGAAGCCGTGATCGCCCTGCTCGGCGAGGAAGGGTTTTTTGGCGAGGCCTGCCTGAATGGGCAGCTGAAGCGTATGGAGACGGCCACCGCGATTGAAGAATCAGCCATTGCGCGCATCCCCAGGGAGTCGATGCTGCGAATGCTCCAAAAGGAACGCAAGTTCTCTGAGGTTTTCATTCACTACCTGTTGACGCGCAACATTCGTATTCAAGAGGACCTCGTGGATCAATTGTTCAATTCCAGCGAAAGAAGGCTGGCCCGGGTCTTGCTGTTGCTGGCTCAGTTTGGCAAGGTCGATACCTCTGAGGTGTTGATCCCGAAGGTCAGCCAGGAGACCCTGGCGGATATGATCGGGACCACCCGGTCGAGGGTCAGTTACTTCATGAACAAATTCAGGAAGCTGGGGTTCATTGAATACAACGGCGGATTAAAGGTTCACAACTCACTCCTCAACATTGTCCTTCACGACTAAGGGTTCCGCGTCCTGCGCGAATCCCCTGCCCGCGGCTCGTGTGCAGCCGTATGAAAAAATTGGAGTTTGAGCAATATTGGACAGACTTGCAACCCTAAGCCTGATAGGCTCAACATGCAATAGATTGTGAAGACCTTCACGGGTCGATCAGAAGAGGCACAGGGAAGCGCTGTCAGGATAGGTAGCGACCTGAGTGCCTGGATAAAAAAAGGCCTTTAACGAGAGGCCGCGTCGGTGATTGTTAGAGCTGGATTTCGGACAGTCCCCCGACCAACTGGTTCAACGAGCTTCAAACACTGAATTCCTCATGGTGAATCGCTGAACCGGAGGGAACGTGCCAATGCCCTCCCCATTTAGACTTCTCATCGCCGATGACTCCGCGTCGTTCCGGGATGCTGTGTCTACGATTCTGACCTCAGAGGGTTACGAGGTCGTGACGGCAGAAAATGGCTCAGAGGCGTTGAAGCTTCTGGTGGAGCCACTGCCCGATGTGATCATTTCGGACTTGCATATGCCCCGGATGTCAGGATACGAACTCCTGGCGGCGGTTCGCCAAAAGTTCCCCAATATTCCTGTGATTGCCATGAGTTCCAGTTTCAAGAGAGAAGAGGGATTGCCCGGAATATTTGCTGATGCGTTTCTGTACAAAGGCGACTTCACGATCGACCAACTGTGTTACAAGATCATAGAGCTTATAGCGGCATCTCCCCTTCGACCGCAGTCCACTGAAGGCAAGACGGCGTCGGTGTGGGTGTCCAGGGACGCGGCGGGATACTTGTCGATCTTGTGCACGAGCTGTCAGGGCCGTTTCAAACTCGCCGCGGTCGGGCTGGATGGCGGCAGGCTCAGTGCGAAGTGTCCCTCCTGTAAGGCCATTGTGGAATTTCAAATCGATCATTCGCGAGGAGGGCTTCTGGACGGCGAATCTTGATCAAGAGGTGGAAACCCCTCTTCACACCACCACCCGCGACCGACGCCTCATAAATAAATCATCAGCAGCAAATGAAGAGGGACAGTCACCCGCAACCAGGAGGAAGCCGGTGACTGTCCCTCTTCATTTTGAAGTGCCGGCATCCCGCCATTATCTCCATTCTCTCCCTCAAGACCTGAGTTCATTCGAATGCGTTCCGGGATTTGACCGGAGCCGGAAGCCCCGCTTATAATCCCCTGACTGGAGAGGTGATTCCATCAGACAACTATCACATTACCACGTGCTGGACCGCGTGGGATCAGGGGGAATGGGAACCGTATGGGCTGCCGACGACCTGCAGCTGGGTCGCCGTGTTGCCCTGAAATTCCTGTCGGAGGACTTGGCTCAACACCAGCAGGCGCTGGAGCGCTTCAAATTGGAGGCGCGCACCGCGTCCTCGTTGAACCACCCCAACATCTGCACGATTTATGAGGTCGGCGAGGCGGAGGGTGAGTACTTCATCGCCATGGAATTCATTGAAGGCGAGCCGCTGGACCGGTATCTCGCGCGGCATCGCCCGGACCTGCAGGAGTTGCTTGATATCGCCATCCAGATCGCCGATGCCCTTGACGCCGCGCACGGCAAGGGGATCATTCATCGCGACATTAAACCCGCGAACATCGTGGTCACGCCACGGGGGCAGGTCAAGATCCTTGACTTCGGGTTGGCCAAGCTGGTCGCCAGCCGTCGCACCTCCGAACAGCTGACCCGGGTGGGGGCGGCGGAGGCGACCGTCGCCGAGCACCTGACATCGCCCGGTATCGCGGTCGGCACGACGGCCTTCATGTCTCCCGAGCAGGCGCGGGGCAAGGAACTGGACGCGCGCAGCGACCTGTTTTCTTTCGGCGCCGTGCTGTATGAGATGGCGACCGGCAGGCTTCCGTTTGATGGAGAAACCACGGCCATCATCTTCGATGGGATCCTCAATCGCAATCCGGTCCCCGCCCTTGACCTCAATCCGGAACTTCCGCCGAAGCTGGATGAGATCATCCGCACCGCGCTCGAGAAGGACCGCGATATGCGGTACCAGAGCGCGGCGGACATGCGCGCCGAACTGAAGCGGTTGAAGCGCGACACCAGCTCCGGCAGAGTGACCGTCCCCAGCGGTTTGGTGGCAAGTGTACCCCGGAGTCGCAAAGCCATCTATGCCGCGATCTTTGTCGCCGCGGTCGTGGTGGCTGCCCTCGCCGTCGGCGGCTACCTTTGGAGCCACCGTGCCCGCGGCTTCAACGTGCAGAACATGACCATGGCGCAGGTGACCTCCACCGGAAACGCAGGCGCGGCGGCACTGTCGCCCGATCGACGCTACATCGTCTATGTGCTGCGCGAGGGGGCCCAGGAGAGCCTGTGGGTGCAGCAACTGGCCACCGGCAGCAACGTGCAGGTGCTGGCGCCCGATCAAGTGCGTTTCGTCGCCGTCAGTTTTACCCCCGATGGCAACTATGTGATGTTCGTGCGTTCCGATAGGTCCACCATGAATTTCCGTTACCTGTACCAGATGCCGGTGCTGGGCGGAACGCCGAGGGAGATCATTCGGGACATCGATTCAGCGCCGGCTTATTCCCCGGACGGACAGCAGATCGCCTTTATCCGCGGCCTTCTCGAAATCCCCGGGAATGCGATCGTGATCGCGAAGGCGGATGGCAGCGGCGAACGCGTACTCTCGAAACGCACGGGGTTCAACGTGGGATCAGCCAATGTCGCGTGGTCTGCAGACGGCCGGACGCTGGCAACCGTGTCGGCGGAAACGCGGGATAACGCCAGCCGATGGGTGCTGGAGACGATTTCAGCGAAAACCGGCGAGGTGCGCGACTTGCACTCTTTCTCACTTCCTGCACAGGCGCTGGACTGGTTGCCGGAGGGCAGCGGTATCCTGGTGGTGGGGACCGATCCGCAGAAAGGACGCGGCCAGATCTGGCATGTGAGCTACCCCAAAGGCGAGTCCACCCGGTTTACCAACGACCTGACCAACTACGATCCGTGCTGTCTGGACATCACGCGCGATGGCAATTCGCTGGTCGCTCTACAGAATACGATCTCGAGCGATGTGTGGGTAGGGAAGGCGGATGGTTCCGACGCCAGGCAGGTGACCAGTGGCGAACCGATAGGGCTGGGCATCGACTGGGTGGGCAACCGCATTGTCGCCGGAAATACGCAGGGTAAATGGTTTCAGATGAATCCCGACGGAAGCCATAGCGTTCCGCTGACGAGCGACCCCGATCCGCATGTGCAGCTCTCCGCCTGCGCGGACGGCAGGCACCTCATCTACAACACCTTTCACAACGGGATTGTCGAGCTGTGGCGCAGCGATGCCGATGGCTCCAACCCCCTCAAGTTGACACCGCGGGCCATCTTGGGCGGCGCTATCTGCGCCCCAGACTCCAAGTCGGTCGTCTATGCCGCCGATAGCGCGGTATGGCGGGTCCCCATCATAGGAGGAACCCCTGTAAAACTGGACCTCCCGTTCTCGGAGACGGGATATTCACCCGACGGCAAGCTCCTGTTTTACACGTCGCAAAAGGTCGAGGGCAGCAACTTCCGAGCCAATCTGATCGTCACTCCCGCGGAAGGCGGAGCCCCCCTGTTCACGCTCAACGTCCCCTTCGGAATGCGGTCACCGCGCTTTACGCCGGACAGCAAAGCCATCGCCTTCATGCTCGTGCGTGACCGCGCTACAAACATCTGGGAGCAACCGCTGACCGGAAAAGATCCGGTCCCGGTGACGCGGTTCCCCGGCGGCGATATGTTTGCCTTTGCGTGGTCCCGGGACGGCAAGCAACTGGCCTTCTTGCGGGGTCAGCGCAAGACCGACGTCGTCATGATGAGCAATTTCCGTTAGCGGGCCTGGGCGGTGTCAGAAAAATCCGCTCCGAGACTCATCAAGACAGAACGCCTGCCGGGCTCTGATTTTTTTTCCGCACCCTTCCCCCACCCTTGCCCCGCCAAGAGCGCGGCCTGGGATGGGGTAAAGACGCGGGAAAAGAATTTGGCTCAGGCCCGGAGGGGCCGAAAGATTGTAGCCCCATCCGACGCGCCGCGTTTTTGGCGGGGCGAGGGTGGGGTAAAGACGCAGGAAAAGGATTTGGTTCAGGCCCGGAGGGGCCGAAAGATTGTAGCCCCACCTGAGCTCCGTCCGCCGTAGGCGGAGAGCGAGGGCGGGGTAAGGATAAGAGAAAATGTGACAGCCCCGCTTGCGGGGCTAAAGAAACCTCCCGCTTGCCCGGGCTGACTGACTCCTCACTACTACCTGTCGCAGCTTGAAGTCAGCTCACAATACGCCGTCGTTTCTACGCGCAATCGTTCAGGCATTGAATCAGTTGCCCTAGGCATTTCGCATGGTTGCCGCCTTGCCGCAGGCACGCGCGGTATTTCGCGATGCAAATATCTTCACAGGTGGGCAACGGGCGCTTGGCGGTACTTATCTTCCCCTTCTTGGTGACTGTTTTCCTGGCAGAAGTACGTTTGGTTGGCATGACACATTGACTCCTTTCATCTCTCAAGTTTGGCGATCAGCCGGCCGTTCGACGGGACTATCCCGAATTTATGTGTCGCCCCGCAAGCGGGGCTCTGATTCTTTTCCGCATCCTTACCCCACCCTCGCTCCGTCCCGCAAAAAGCGCGGGACGGAGCATCGGATGGGGCTACATTCTTTCGGCCCTCCGGGCCTGACCCCTATTGCTGGACATTCATCGAGACAGAAGTCAAATCATCGGAATCGAGTCGCTTTCACATCCGGATTCCCGCCAGGAGTAATGATCTGGAATGAGCCCACGAATCCGCGGTTGGCACCGGTGAAGTCACTGGCGACGGTGTCGTAGTCCCCCATATAGGTCGGTATAACGGTCGGGACGTCTGTGCCGTGAATCGGAGCAAAGCTGTTCGAAGTCTGTTTCTCGTCAGTCCACGTCGCTCCCGCATTCTGAGAGACGGCGCAGAAGCGGTCGATAAAGAAATTGTCGGGGTCTTCGCGCCGGTCATAGAAGCACGCTGCAATCTTTCTCGTCCGGTCCACGGCTAGTCCCGGCATAAATTGATCCGTCCCTTTGCCGGACCGCAGAGGTTCTCTGTTTGTATTCACCCGGACGGGAGAAGACCAGGTGGCGCCCCCATCGCTCGACCGGGTGACACCGTTGTTACTCAGACCTTGCGGAGGATTGAGGACCAGGGTTTCGAAAATGCTTCCGGTATCGTTGAAACCGACGACCACGTTATCCCCGCACCAGGCGGTCGAAGTTTCACTTTGTGTAAACCCCGACAAGACAGAGAAGACGAAATCGTTCCCTGGGTCGGACACTGGGATGAGGCCATCCTGAACGGCGAAGCCGGCTGCAATGTCTGATTTGAGGGCAGGGGAAGCAATGTTTCCCGGCGAGAAACCCGACCGGAGGGGAGAGTCAAGAAAACCTTTTCCGGGTTGGCTGGATTCCACCATATGGAATAAGTTCTGCGCGCTGCCCGAGAAGGCTGCCCTCTTGTTGTCGGGTAATCGATCAAGGAAGGATCTCATGGGTGCGAATCGTTGTTGGATGACATCTGTTTGTTGGACCTTGTCCCTTTGTTGGACATTCTTAAACGGTTCAGGCTGGCCTTGTCCTGGGATCGCGAGAGGGGCCAGGAGGACGAATAGCCCGAAGATAATCAGTTTCAATTTGAGATCAAGCTTTTTCATACTGTTTCTCCCTATTTGAAGATAGTGATCAGTGGCCAGTGCTCAGTTGTCAGTGGTTAGTGATGCCTGGCGCGCGGCCAGGGTTTGGTACGAGTCCTCTTGGAAGGCTGCAATGTAGTTCAAGAAGAAATCAGGTGTCACCACCTGAACAGGTAGGAAAGATCAGTGGGCAGTGGCCAGTGGGCAGAAAACAGTGGGCAGTGGCTAGTGGTCAGTGGTCAGCGGGGAAAGACGGTGGTATCCTCATTGGTGATGTCAGAGTAGAAGAAGGGAGGTGATGGAGATGAAGGTTAAGAAGTATAGCGATTTGATTGTATGGCAGAAGGCGATGGATTTGACGCAGGAGGTTTATACGGTGACCAGATGCTTTCCTAAGGAAGAGATCTATGGATTAACAAGCCAGTTGCGCAGAGCCGCAGTCTCGGTTCCATCAAATATCGCCGAGGGCCAGGGACGCAAATCCACCAGCGAGTTTTTGCAGCATTTGTCGATCGCTTATGGATCGTTGTTGGAAGTGGAGACGCAAGTACTGATTGCTGAAAGGTTGGCTTACCTCGAAAAGCAGTCGGTGTCGGGCCTAATATCGCGCACCTCTGAAGTTGGAAAACTGCTTAACGGCTTACGGAACTCACTCTGAACACCAGCCCCCACCCCCACTCACTCTCAACTGCCCACTGACCACTGATCACTGATCACTGACCACTGACCACTGACCACTGCCCACTGTCTTCCGGCCACTGATCAAACTAACCGATTCCTCAGAGCCTTGGCCATGGCTTCCGACTTGGAGTGGACTTGCAGTTTCTCGTAGATGTGGCGCATGTGGAGGGAGATCGTGTTGACGCTGACACCCACTTCAGCCGCCGCGGTTTTGTAGTTATGGCCTTCGACCAGCAGCTTTAATAATTTCGTTTCGTGGGCCGTCAATTGATAGTCGGCGCGCTCCGGCGGGCGGATATCCCGAAACAAGGCGACCACCCGTCGCGCCACCTCCGGCGAAATGGGCGAGCCGCCATTGACCGCATCCCGGAGGCTTTCCAGCAACTTCGCGAATCTTCAAAGAGACGGAACACGTTATCAGCGATCAGCCCATCCCGGCTTGTATAGACGGCCCTGGGAAGGGTGCTCGCGAGTTGTTCAGCGTGGCTGACTTTCGGAAAGCGGCAAAGGCCCTGGCCTGTTTGGAACCACCATTCCCCCAGATGATCCTGGAAGAGGATCTGATTCCACCCCCAGCCGAAAAAAGTGATGTCCTTCGGGAAACGTGGACGGATTAAATGGAATCGGTTCCCGTCGAACTGCCGAAACTCACCCGGACTTCCGTTGACCACATAAAGTTCGCCTGTCTGGCCTTCAAAGATGGAACCGACTCCGTTCTTGCCGAGGCCATTCGTCTCGCGATAGGTGGTGAATCCATTGCGCGCCATTCTCGTGGCGCCGCTGCCCTCGGTCGCTATCCAGAGGTTTCCCCCACGATCCTCAGCCATCGCTTCTATCGCTCCGGTGCTGAGGCCCTGAGCAGTCGTATAGTTGCGAAACTCCTGGCCGGGTTTGTTGACCCCCGCGTTGAACTGGCTCAGCCCGAGCGAGGTGCCGATCCAGAGACGACCTCCAGAAGCCTGAAACAACGAATCGATCCAGTTGGAAGGCAGCCCATCGCCCGTCGTGTACACCCGGGTGACAATCACTCGCTTCGATGTGGGTCCTGAAACAATCCGGCACAAACCAAGCCCCGTGCCCACCCACAAGCTTCCGTTTTTGTCTTCAAGCAAGGCATGAACGGCATCATCGGGCAAACCTTGTTTGGTGGTGTATCGCTCGGAGCGGCCATCGGAAAAGAGACGGTAGAGTCCGCTGCCTCGTGTGCCCACCCACAACGCGCCCTGTCGGTCTTCCAGTATTGTTTCCACGAGTCGATCATCATCTTTCTCATTCGGCATTCCCATCTCAAGGAGGTGGAGTTTGACCTGGTCACCTGCCTGCTCGAGGCGAAACAGGCCGCCGTTCGTACCACACCAGATCGTGCCGGTGTGATCCTCGAGTAAGACGTTGACTGCAAATGCTGGTGTGTCCTTCGTGGGATGGTAGATGATGAACATCGGCAATGAGGAATTGCGGATTGCGGATTGCGGGTTGGGTTCGGTACCCGATTTGCAAAACCCGTGCTCTGCAATGGATCGCCGGAGGGATTAAAGCGGGCCAGGCCATCACCCGTGGCCACCCAGTAAACACCAGCTCGTGTTTCAAGCAGGTCTCGAACGCTTGGGTTCGGCAGTCCCTCTGCTTTGGTGTAGTTCGTGAAGCGATAGCCGTCATACTGCGAAAGGCCCTCGGCCGTGCAGAACCACAGAAAACCGCGGGAGTCTTTCACGATTTGATGAATTCGATTGTGGGCGAGGCCGTCAGCCGTGGTGTACGTCTTGATGGGCAACTGCTCAGCGCCTGAGGCATTGAGCAGGCTCAGGAGCAAGGCGAGAAACGAAGCCGACTGGAGAAGGATCTGCGCCGCCTTTGCTGCTGTCATACGCATGAAAAATCCCGCGACGAGAGGGATGGGCAGAACAAGACGCACTTTTGGATCTTAGCCTGGCGACCGAGCCTCTCCCGGGTTCGACGCAAACCTCCCAAGGTCATTATTTATCCATGGGTGCGTATTATCTAGCCCGACGGAAAAGCGTAGTTCCGAGACTCGGGGATCATAAAGAACTGCAAAAAAAGTGCGGGGGGAACGCAGAGCTTAGAGGTTAGCCTAAAAGAAACATAGTAGTCTGGCGTAAGAAATATCGGAGGATCGAGTTGAGCCCTATTAGGATGAAATAATTCAGGGCTCTCCTTTCGCCCAAAAACGCTTTTCCTAACTAGCGAGGAGCCTCCGATTGGCCGTGATTGTGAAGCTTTCTTTTACCCCAGCCGGTTTTGTTTGTCAATTACGGTCAGGAACCCTGAACCTCGATTCCGGAATTGAGCGTGCCTGACGGCGCGAAAAGAAAGCTATAAGGGCACCCAGCGCACTGCTCCATCTGGACTGCGCTTCGGCCCTCCGGGCCTGGATTTTTCCAGACCCCCGGGGCCTGGTTTGTTTCTGACCACTGACCACTGACCACTGATCACTGACCACTGATCACTGACCACTGACCACTGATCACTGACCACTGACCACTGATTCCCCCCCCCTCGCTCCGCCAAGAACGCGGAGCCCGCCGCGGCGGGGGGCTACATTCTGGCGGCCCTCCGGGCCTTGTTGCGCGACATCCTGCGTCGTTATTGCCAATTACAACAAAGACCTCCTTCACCCCGCCGGCGGGGCTATCCCATTCCGGATCCCATCTCATCCTTCCATCGGGGGTCGATTCTTCCCTTACGATCCCCCCTTACCCCTCAAAACTTTTTCCCCTTGCACTTCGACAGGAGGATCGGTATCCTCTCCTGTCGAAGCGAAAGGGGAATGAGATGACTGTCGAGCGAATCGATCTTCCACAGGGAACCCTGGACCTGATCATCCTGAAGACGCTGGCGCTGGAGCCTCAGCACGGCTGGGCGATTTCGGAGCGCATCCACCAGATCTCCAGCAAGGTGCTCCAGGTTCAGCAAGGCTCGTTGTATCCGGCCCTTCACCGGCTCGAGCGCCACGGCTGGATCAAGGCGCACTGGGGGGCGTCGGAGAACAACCGCCGGGCAAAGTATTACGAGCTGACGCGAAAGGGCCGTCAACAGCTCGAGGCGGGTGAGAGCGCCTGGAAGAAACTGACCGCGGCCATCGGCCAGGTGCTGGAGACCGCTTGAGACACCTCCGAATTCTCATGGACTTCGGAAGTCGGCGGGTGATGAATCCGGCCCATTCACAACCAAACTAAAGACTCTCGCTGCAACCCTCCGGGAGGGCTTCATGCTGAGCGATTTTCTATATCGTGTCCGGTCGCTCGTTCGACGCGACAGGGTCGAGACCGAGATGGACGAAGAACTGCGTTTTCATTTTGAGCGCCAGGTGGAAAGGTATGTGCAATCCGGCCTGAAGCGGGAGGAGGCGACGCGGCGGGCGCGGATCGATTTCGGCGGGATCGAGCGGGTCCGCGAAGAATGCCGCGAGGCGCGCGGGGTCAACGTCATCGAGACACTGATTCAAGATGTCCGCTATGCTTTGCGGATACTCAAAAAATCTCCCGGCTTTACCACCGTGGCCGTCCTCACCCTCGCGCTCGGCATTGGCGCAAACAGCGCCATCTTCAGCGTGGTCAACGCCATGCTGCTCCGCCCGCTCCCGTTTCCGCAGCCCGACCGTTTAGTCCGTCTGTGGGAGGCGCTCCCCGGCAAGGGCTACCACCGGAACGTCGTCAATCCGTTCAATTTTCTCGACTGGCGCGAGCATGCCCGCAGCTTCGAAGCCATGGCCGCCGTGATGGGCATGGAAGTAAACATCGTCGGCGCGGGCGATCCTGTGGCGCTCCCCGGACTCTGGGTGTCGGCGCCCTACTTTTCCATACTTGGAGTTCCGGCCTATCTCGGGCGGACTTTTGTGGCTGAAGACGAGGCGCCGGGCCATGACCGGAATGCCGTCATCAGTTATGGATTGTGGCAAGAGCGCTTTGGAGGCGACCGCAACATCCTGGGAAGAACGGTCACCGTCAACGCCGTTCCTCGTGTCATCATCGGGGTGATGCCGCCAGGGTTTGCTGTTCCTGGGACGCGGGCGCAGGTCTGGACGCCCCTGAGCATCACCCGTTCCGCCGAGTGGGAGAGAGGTCGCTACCTGACGGTGCTGGCGCGGCTCAAGCCGGGTGTGAGCCTGCACCAGGCCCAGCAGGATATCGAGGCCGCCGCCGGGGTTGCCGCTGCGTCGCGGCCGGATTTCGACCGGGAGTGGAGTGCCGAGGTCGCGCCATTTCTCCGGGATGTGACCGCCGATCTAAGGCGGCCGCTGCTGGTGCTGCTGTCCGCCGTGGGATTCCTGCTGTTGATCGCGTGCGCCAATGTCGCCAACCTGCTCCTCATGCGCGGCACCGGCCGGTGGCGCGAGATGGCCATGCGCCAGGCCCTGGGGGCTACACGAGGACGCCTTGTGCAGCAGCTTCTGGTCGAAGGCCTCGTGCTGGCGCTCGCGGGGCTGATTGCAGGGATGGCGTTCGCACGATTCAGCTTGCAGGGACTGCTGGCCATCATCCCGCAGAGCACCCCCTTGCCCCGCAGCGAGCCGGTCACGATCGATGCGAGGGTGTTCGCCTTCGCGCTGCTGATCTCCGTTTTGACGGTGGCACTCTTTGCACTCCTTCCCTCCCTTCGGCTTTCGCGGGTGGATGCACAAACCGGACTCCAGCAAGGCACCTTGCAGAGCACGGGCAGCGGCAATCGCATGTTGCGACGCGCGCTGGTGGTGGTGGAGATCTCTCTGGCCATCCTACTTTCCATCGGCGCGGGACTGATGTTACGAAGCTTTCAGCGGTTGACGTCGGTGGACCCGGGATTCGATCCGGAACACGTCGTCTCAATGCGGATTTTCGTCTCTCCGGGGAAATACGACACCCCACAGAAACGCTCGCAATACGTTGACAACCTGCTCGCGGAATTGCGGACGACGCCGGGCGTGGACTCGGCCGGCAGTGTCCATTTTCTTCCGATGCGGGGGCAGATCTCCGCTTCTTGTTTTGCCCCCGGCAGTTCGACTGAGGAGCCGGTCCCTGCCCGCTCCCAATCAGCGCAGTTCCTGATCATTAACCCGGGATACCTCCGGACGATGGGCACACGGCTCGTCGCAGGGCGTGATTTCGGAGAGCAAGACCATTTCGGCTCGCCCAGCGTGATGCTGGTCAACCAGGCCTTCGTGAGGCACTACTTGGGTGGCGAAGATCCCATCGGGAAGTCCTTCAGCGTCTGCTGGTCCGTTCCGAACCCGGCACGCATTGTGGGAGTGGTGGCCGACGCGCGGCAGGCGGGACTCGAAGAGGCACCCGTGCCGACCATTTTTCTCTCCAACTCCCAAGCCCCCATGTATTTTGCCTCTCTGGTGGTCCGTGCCCGAGGCGATGTGCTCCAGATCATGGACTCGGCGGAACGGGCTGTACGCCATGTGGACCCGGAGCAGGCGGTCTCGGGTGTCGAGACCATGGATAGTGTGCTAAGCGATTCAGTCTCGCAGCCGCGTTTTCAAATGCTGCTGCTGTTGATCTTTGCAGGGCTGGCGCTGGGGCTCGCCTGTATGGGTGTGTACGGCGTGATCTCCTACTCAGTGCGACAGCGAACTCAGGAAATTGGAATTCGCGTGGCACTCGGCGCGGGGCGCTTGCAGATCGCCTCCCTGGTGATAAAGGAAGCCCTCATGCTTTCAGCTGCAGGACTGCTGTTGGGACTGGGGGTGGCGCTGGGCCTGACCCGCCTCCTCGAAACACTTCTCTTTGAGGTGAAACCCACCGATCCGGTGACGTTGGTCTCGGTCAGCACCCTCATGGTCGTGGTTTCAGCCTGCGCGTCCTGGATGCCGGCACGTCGAGCGACACGGTTGGATCCCACCGAGGCGCTGCGGTATGAATGAGCGACAGGTTTGAATTTGTCCGGGTGCCGCCGGCATGCGCTTTTTGCTGGGGTGCCGCCGGCATGTGCTTTTTTCAGGGGTGCCGCACGCATGCGCTTTTTGCTGGGGTGCCGCACGCATGCGCTTTTTGCATGCATGCGAATCGATGGCAGGATTGTCAAGAACCGGCGCACTTAGGAGAAGATGGGGAAGGCGGGGCTTCAGTCAGTATGGTTCGCAGGCATGCCCAAGACGCATGCCTGCGGCACCCGAGATGCCTGCGGCACCCGGCTTTTTGCATGCATGCCAATCCATTGCGAGAGTATGAAGACCTGCAACGGGTGTTGCAGGATGTAAAGAACCGGTGAAGGTGGGGCAAGCCGGCGATTCAGTCATCGAGGTTCGCAGGCGTGCCCAAAACGCATGCCTGCGGCACCCGAGATGCCTGCGGCACCCGGCGGGTTCAGAGCTTCTCCCAAAGGGTTTGCAGGATTTGAAATTTCAAATTTGAGATCTCGGATTGCTTTGCGACCGCTTACATTTAGAACCCGGGATAAGACTTGGAATCAAACATGTCAGGTCCCGATTAGGGACTGATTGAGACCAACGCCGGCCTTCGGTCCGGCGTTCTTGAGATGCCAGGAGGGCCCTGTGTTTCATCATCTCTTGTTCTTGCTTCGCGCGTTGTTTCGTCATCGTGCCGTGGAAGCCGAGATGGACGATGAACTGGGTTTTCATTATGAGCGCCAGGTCGAACGGTACCTTCAGGCGGGCCTCAATCCCGAAGAAGCGCGTCGCCGGGCACGTCTCGATTTCGGGGGGGTTGAAGGGGTGAAAGAGGAGTGTCGCGAGGCGCGCGGGGTGATGTTCTTTGAGACGCTATTCCAGGACGTGCGCTATGGCCTGCGGCTGCTCCTCAAGTCTCCCGGCTTCACCGCTGTGGCCGTCCTGACCCTGGCGCTTGGCATCGGGGCGAACACAGCGATCTTCAGCGTCGTTCATGCGGTCCTGCTGAAGCCGCTGCCGTACCCCGATGCAAACCGTCTCGCCATGATCTGGACGGGTCTTGGGAAGGAAACCCGCGCCCCCGCGACGGGGATGGAGGTAGCACAGTACCGGGAACGCAGCCGTTTGTTTGACCAGATCGCCGGCATCTGGGTCACCAATGGCACGCTGGTCGGGGAGGGCGAGCCCGAGCAGATCAAACTGGCCCAGGTGACCGACAACTTTCTCTCGCTGCTTTGCGGCCGGCCCGAGGCCGGTCGATTCTTCACGGCAGGCGAGCGGCAGGACGGCCCGCCGTCGGTCGCGGTCATTTCATACGGCCTGTGGAATCGCCGCTACGGCGCCAATCCAAAGATCATCGGCCAGGCGGTCCGTATCGGCGGCGGCTCAGTCACGGTGATCGGCGTGTTGCCCCGGGATTTTCGCCTGATCTTTCCGGAGGACTCGAGCGTCCCAGCCAACGTGGATCTGTTTGTCCCCCTGCTCGCCGATTTGTCAAAGGTGGGCAAGGCCGGTTTCATTCGCATGGTCGGCCGCATGGTCCGTAGCGCAAACGTCGTCCAGGCACAAAGCGAAGCAGATGAAATCGGCCTTCGGATGGCCATGGGCGCTCAACCGCTCGGGATTCTGAGTATGGTGTTTCGCCAGGGTGCCCCGGCGATAGCCTGGGGCCTGGCCGCGGGATTCACCTTGTCGCTGGCGCTGACGCCGATGATGCGGGGCCTGCTTTTTGGGGTCAGCCCGATCGACCTGACGCCCTTCGCGGCTGTGTTCCTCCTCCTCGTTTGCTTGAGTGTCTTCGCGTGCTACGTTCCCGCGCGCCGGGCCACCCAGGTGGATCCCATAATCGCTTTGCGGTATGAGTGAAAAGTAGAAGCAGTTCTCAGGGGTTTGGAGTACGCCCCCGCTCTGAGGGGCCGTACTCCAAAGTAAAGGTAATCCGGGAAGGAAGTTGTGACCCGGTAACCTCGAATGATATCAGCCGATTGATATCAGCCTGATTGATATCAGCCTTGCTTCTGAGGGGTGGGTGGAGTTAGAATCGATGGCGGAAGTTTGGAGCGCTTTATTTAGTTGTCCTATGGGTTTGGACGGTCGGCCCCCTCTGTTCCTTTTGAAAACTAGTTGAAGGTTAGCCATCTATTTTTATCTAGAACCGTGTGAATGTCTTCTTCTCTGGCATAAGGGTTCTGCCCCCATATGATCTCCAATCCCACCTTGATTCGTTTTTTCCAGAAGCATGTTGCTGGTCTGGCGAAGAGCGGGCTTCCATTGGATGGCTTCCTTCCCTGAAGAGGTTTTGTTTATTGGTCGAGTTGAGTGATGCAGGACACTGATGGCCAATGGCAGGTCGTGATTCCATTGGCCTTGATATTCTGAGACCGGTTTTTGGAACCGTCTCTTTGGAGGTTTTCAATGCGTTTCCTTCCCCAGCAAAATCCCCCTGGAACTGCGTTCATTTTCATTGCAATCATAAGCATTTCTCTTGTCGCCGCGGGAGGTCAACCTCTTCTTCTGCAAGCTTCAGATGGACTGGTATCCCTCACCACGCCGTCCCCCCTGGCAGCCTGTCCCTCACCCGGTTTTGGGGTGCAATCCGTCTACCCGGTGGACACCTCGCCGACCGCCGTCGCGACGGGCGATTTTAACGGTGACGGGAAAGTGGACCTCGTGGTTGCGAACAAGGGTTCGAAGTCCTTTTCGATCCTTTTGGGAAACGGCGATGGGACCTTTCAAGCGGCCGTGACGACACCCATCCCGGGTCTGCGTTATTCCGGTCCCCTGTCTGTGGTCGCCGGGGACTTCGATGGAGATGGGAAGCTGGATCTTGCCTTCGCCAATGATACGGCTGACAAGATATCCATTCTCGTGGGAAACGGTGATGCGACATTTAGGGATGCGATCATCACTTTTGCGCCCTCAGCCAGGTTTGTGGCGGCTGGGGATTTTACTGGAGACGGCATTCTGGATTTGGCCTTTGCCGGCATGACCGACAGCGGCATTTTTGCGGTCGTCTCAAATGGTGATGGGACGTTTCGATACATCTCTGGCTATGGTTGGTATGGGAGCACCCTTGCCGTCGGGGATTTTACTCGTGATGGCAAACTGGACCTGGCAGTGCCGGGGCAGTCTGGCAGCAAGGCCAGGATCCTCTTCGGGTTGGGCAATGGCACTTTCTCTCTGCCTCCTCTACCCGAGTTTTTTGTTGGAGGTGCCGACCGGTCTTACGCCGCCGGGGATTTCGATGGCAATGGGAGATTGGATCTTGCGGTCGCCGACTTTTCGCTCGGAAAGGTCTGGATTGTCCTTCAGCAGGGGAGTCTGACCTTTCAATCGCCGGTTAGCTATCCGGCTGGAAGCAAACCCTGGGTTGTACTAGGTCTTTGACCGCGTGAAAGAGTTCTTTTTGTATTTGAACTTGATCCGTGCTTTTTTCCGGGTGAACTGCCAGTTGATTTTCACTTGATCGTGGTTGACCCTTCGGTTCCAAGCCCGCGACTCCCGCCGTAGCAAC
>JAIQFV010000029.1 GCA_020073085.1 Terriglobia bacterium
GATGGTCCCAGAACAGGGCCTTGCCGAGCACGATGGCGGCCTGCCGGTCGACCACATAGTTGGACAGGTTGGCGGGCAAAGGAACTGGAAAGTTCCGGAGCGAACCCGGAGGTGGTGGCGGATCCGGCCCGAATCTTCCCCGCTGGCCCCATACCCTTCCGCTTGCCGAGGCCAACACTAAGAAAACCACCACAGCAGTGAACCATCTCCCGATCGAACTCCTTGGGATGGCCTTTCTGGGTCCTATAATTACTCCATCCCCTCTTGCTACCCGTTTGGTTTCGTTCATCTTTGACTCCTTCTTTGCATACGGCCCTTCCCGTTCACTATTGGATAAGGGCAACCCACATGCCAAATAGGTTTATGATCAATGGTTTCTCTCCGAAAGGATGGCCCGAATCATATGAACCTGGACCAAGAACTCCACAACGTCTATAGATCTGTCGTAAACACAAGCAAAAGCAATAAATTACATTCAAGAAGGCATCCTGAATCCCTGCCCGGATCCTAAATCATCCGGTCAATGTGAAACCCTCTGCCGGTCAGACCATACAGGCAACTCCCAAAAACTGGCACCTTTCTTCATTCTTTTCGCGCACACAATCGCGAAAAATGCTTGTTAAGTCCCTTAATTGATTATGGTCCCGAAGGATTAGTGCGATGGCGAGCCATGGTGCCCCACTCGACGAAAGGAGGCGCGAGAGCCTATCGAGTACCAGCTTAAT
Source organism: Terriglobia bacterium (assembly GCA_020073085.1). NCBI lineage: Bacteria > Pseudomonadati > Acidobacteriota > Terriglobia > Terriglobia bacterium. Next base: position 726 of record JAIQFV010000029.1, read on the forward strand.
TGACTCGCGTGGACTGGAGGGGGGGCATGTATTTCAAAACAACTGGGACACGGAAAGGCGCTGTTTATTCAGATCCAAGCGCCTGGACATTCGATCACGCAGGTTGGACTGGAATTTCTTGACATAAATTCTCAATGGACTAAAAGGAATTACAGCGGAACGGACATTTACACTTGTTTGGGAGGCTTTATGGGAACTAAAGATAAATGAGGAGAAGCGACCGTTTCCCTACCGCGGGCGGAGCTATCTCCTCATTCGGAACTCAAATTCAGACTAGAAGCAAACCACCGGAGCCCACCACAAAAACCCTTCCATTAGGTCCTACCATTCCATCGAAGCGATAAAGCCCCATTGCCACTCACTGTGTCTTCCGGTCCGATTCCTGTCTCTTTGGTCTTTCGTCCCTCGATAAGCTTGCTCGAGGAAGTGCGGCAGTTTGCTCCTCCAAATAATCGATCAGGGTCTCTGCATCGGCATCGGCCAGACGAAGGTTGGGCATCTGGATCTCGTTGTATTTTTTGAAGAGTGAAATGGCGATGGGGTCCTTCTTCGCCAGCATTTCGTCGGGTTTTGTGATGAAGCGGGACAGCCAGGTTCGTTCGCGCACCCGCGTCACCCCCAGCAGGTCAGGTCCCACACCGACGCCCTTCCCAATGGTGTGGCAAGGGGCGCATCGCGTCGAGAAAAGATACTTGCCCTTGCTGATGTTGAGCGTGGGCGCCTCTACGTAGTTCCTGGCCACTTCCCCGTTGTCGGATTTGAAGCTGTCCATGAATTGCCCTATCATCAGGGCAAGGAATTTAGGATTGTCCAGAGCGCCGTTCTTCATCCACTGCCCGGCGGGGACATTGCCAATCATGAGGCTGGGGGTGTGGCCGTCCCGGTTCGACGGATCGGGTTCTGAATACAATCCCAGCTTCTTGCTGATCAACTCAATGTCTTCGGGCTTGCCCGTGAGGAACAACCATCCGGGTCCGGCATTGTATTTCTTGGAATAGGCCTTAAGGACTTCCGGCTTATCGTGCTTGGGATCAATGCTGATGGAGTAGAAAAAAATGTCTTTTCCGACGCGATCGCCGAGTAACCTCTGCACCTGGGCGAGTTTTGCGGTCTCAAGCGGGCACAGATCCCGACAGCTGGTGTAAATGAGGTTGATCGCCACGAGCTTGCCCTTCAGTAGATCGTCGTAGAATCGAACCTTCTTTCCATCCTGCGTGATCAGTGTGAGATTTGGAAAGTAATTTGCCCCCCAGCTCACATCGTTGCCCACGACAAAGGCGTGCACGTGGTCTTTCTTCGAGAGGGTCATCCCGCATTTCGGACATGTGCCGGGAGTCTTGGACTTGACCTCCGGATGCATGGGGCAAGTGTAAAGAAGATCCTTCTTCTGTATAACTGCTCCCCCAGCAGGGCTATCGGGTTGGACTAACAAAGGCATGCTGCAAAGCAACGCGCCCAGTAAGATCAGTCTCACCAACTTGCGGCTCATAGTCGACTCCTCCTCCAGCTTTGATTTATTTGTCTCTGGTGGGTCAACAACCTGCGGGGCCATTTGTTCTTGGCAAGACTTCGCTCCGACGGCCGATCCTGAGTCCGCGCTCTTGCCTTCCCGTCTGCGAACTCATCGACAAATTCCGGCCATCAGCAACACGGTGTCACAGCGACCTCTTTGAAATCCTAAACCCACCTCCAGTCGCTCCCATTACTTACATCGCGTCATCTGATTTCTTGAAGAGGGCTGGCGAGCCGCCCGCAAGCATAAACTCGCCAGCCAGTTGTTTTGCTCCATCCACGACCTTAAAAGGCGGTCGGGAGGATGTCGTCCGGTTGGACGAACGTGACACCCTGCGGCTTCGGGATCGGAGTCGGGAGCGGCCTCAGGAATGCACCGCCCGAGTCGTCGATTTCCCATCGCAAGAGCATGGCGTTGTCCTCGTGCACGGTGTTGTGGCAGTGCTCCATGAACATTCCACCCCAATCGCGAAACTGCATCGTAATGGTGACGCTTCCCGCCGGACGCAGGCGATAGACGTCCTTGCGGCCCCGCTCCCACGCCGGCACATTGCTGAGGCTGCCGTTGCGGGCAAGGATCTGGCCTTCCTCAAAGTGGATGTGGATGGGGTGATCCCAGCCGCCACCACCATTTTGCAAGGTCCAGATTTCGCGAGTTCCGAATTTGGGCGCCGCCGAGACCCGGCCGAAATCCGCGTTGAGCGTTGGCCCTTGATTGTCCGTCTTAATACCCCAGGGACCAAAGAAGGACGAAACCGGATCGAGCGTTGTCTGGGTACCGCCACTGCCGAAGTTAAATACCCGCTCGCGCGCCACGGGGATATTCGACAGGTCGGGATTCGGGATCATGGTCGCAGGTACCTGGCTCTGATCGGGCTGCGCCGGATTCCGCGCAATTCGAAACTCCAGGAATCTCCCGACGCAAGGATCTGCGGACTTGCCGGACAAAGCATCCGACAACGAAAGGTCTTTGGACGGTTTCTTTCCGTTCTGGTGCTCGCACAGGTTCACCATCCAAACCTTCTGCCCGATGCTGTAACGGGAGAAGTCGATAACGATGTCATACCGCTCGGCGATCCCCTGTTCGTCCAGCTGCGTGAGTGGCACCGGCTGCGGGAACAAGTTGCCGTCGTTGGCGATCTGAATCATTGGTGAGCCGTCGCTCAGCGCCACCTTGAAGAAACGGGAAACACTGGCGTTGAGAATGCGGAAACGATACTTCCGCCGCTCCACCTCGAAGTAAGGCTTGTAGAGCAGGTTCACCGTCATCACATCACCCAGGAACCCGTCAAAGTCGAAAATATCAAAGTACAGTTGTCCGGCACCATCCCATGCCTTATCGGCCAGCATGAGGTTCACGTCATAGTCCAGGTTGCCCCAATCATTGGCCGTGCCGCTGGGCAGGCGCAGGTTCACGCCGTCATTGATCGACTCGTTGCCGCGATCCAATCCGCTGTAGATGTTGAACATCGCGGCGTTGCCCTTGTACACGTTCTGCGAGGTAAAACTGAACATGTGATCGTGGAACCAGTGGGTGCTCATGGTCTCGTGCCAGTCGCCCGCAACCTTGATGAGACCGCCACTCCCGTCAGGGGTGCTGGCTTTGGGATCCGTCGCTCCCGTGTTGAAGGAAGTCCAACCGGCCAACACAACCGGCCAGTGATAATCATAGAACTGGCCCGGGAAGAAGTAGGCGCCCGTGAAGCCGTCGTTTTCCGCCCCGTGGTGCCCGTTATGCTCGTGGGTGCTGATGGTATTGGTTCCAAAGCCGCCGTTCTGGCTCCTGTTGAAAGGCAGCTTGTTGTGGTGACGGAATAGAACCGGCTCCGCGTATCGTGCCTGCACCAGCTTGGGTGGGATGGTTCCATTGAAGGTCCACACCGATTGAATGCCCTGAACCGGCAGCTTCGGGTGGAACTTAAACGGGATCGCCTGGGTCGGGTCGATGCCGGAATTAAGACTAGACGGCACCGCAGGATTGTAGACGTAGTTAGTCTGGGCCGGCATTTGAGAGGCTTCTACGACTACCTTTGGTGGAAACTGGCTAAACCTCTGGTGTGCCCAGATAGCTCCCGGAGGACGCCCTTCGATGGGCCCGAATTGATCGGTTCGCCCTCCAACCAGCGCAGGATTCAAATTCTGCATCGTTTGGTTGGCTTGGGCTGTCGGCTGATATACCACACCATTCACAGGCTCCAGCGGGAACAGGCCCTGTCCATCAGGCTGCTTGCGCGGCAATACATCGAAGCGAGCCATGGGTTGAGTAAATTCCAACCCGACCAGTCCCGGACTCGGCGGAGCGCCAGTTGGTATATTGTTCCCTCCACCCCCATCGGCGCGCATAGTTCCCACAAAGGGACTGAGACCACCGATCGGGGCTAGAGCCCCCCCAGTTGTAATGAGACCCCACTTCAGGAGGTCCCGTCGCGTGACTTGGCCTTGGGAGTATGCTTTGACGATCTCCAGCCGGTTCTTTCTTGCATCCTCCGCCGCCTTGAGCCGCGCCTTAGACGCATTCCATGGCAGAAAGAAGTTTCGCTCGCTCATTTTCCTCTCCTTTTTCTCCAGTTGGTTTTCTTTCCCTTGATCCCTACGGGATTCACTCCTGTTGTCGAGCTGCCTTCAAGCATCGTCGAACCACACGGGAGCATTTGTGTCTCAATTCGATACATTGCGAATTTCCTCACAAACCTAGCCTGTTAACTGCAAGTTGCGTGCCAATGATCTCGATCTCAAAGCCTTCGAAGGATGCGCACTCGACAAACTCTCACAAACACCTGGCGAAGCAGGGATTGCCTCATACGGGTCATCGATAACTTCCAAGGAACAACATCCTTATCGAGGAAACCCCGAAGACCCTGAATGATGAATTAGATATGAGCTGTGAGGTCCGGAAAGATAATGAGCCCTTGACGGAAAGTACAATGCCGGTGAATGCAAGACACGTTTTATTCTGGAAAAGTGTTTTGTGGATGGAGAGGACGGCGCTGCAAGGAAATCCGGGGGGTTGGATGATTGGTTTTTACGCTTGTTTCGCGGGCTTGTTTCGCAATCAGGGGCCTGAAAAGCCACGGTTGTCAAGGCCTCTCGGCCCCACAGATCGCCTTCAATTAATGACCCGGGTTATGGGTCTTGCTCTTGCGTAGTCTCTTCAGCAAGCATGCCGCAAGATCATCCAGGCTGACGGGCTTGACATAGAACTCATCGGCCCCACGATTCAGAGCTTCACTCTTGACCGCCGCATCTGTCTCCCCCGTAACCACAATAATAATCATGTCGGGGTAATCTCTCTTAAGACCGTCAATCGAACCGAGCGCGTTTCCATCAGGTAGTTTTAGATCCAGGATGACGGCATCGAATCGTTGTTGCGTCAATCTCTCTTTAGCTTCGGCGAGGCAAGTAGCTTCCTCAACGTTGTAACCGGCGGCTGAAAGATAGCGGGAATAACCAAAAATGATTGCGGGTTCATCATCAACGAGTAAAATACGCGTGCTCATCAGTTCTCACCCTCTATCATCGCGTTTCACGCCAGTCCATCGAACAGCGAAGCGCCTCGAATAAACATCCACTCTCTATGTGTCACGCCCACCACCGAAACAGATCCTACCGCTCCTCAAATTAGCAAGCAAAATCGATGCCAAAAATCGATTTGGGCCAAACAGTGAAGAATAGGAGCCAAAAGCCTCCTCCCAAGTCAAACGTCACGAAGACGGATTACTTTAACAGACGTCAAGAAGTGGTCATTGGTTGCTAATTCTCCGATCTTTGGATGTGGGGGATAGTTTCTTGAGAAGGGAGATAGGTTTCTTCCTGTTTGAATGTTGAGGTTGTGTATCTCGCCAAAGTGTGGGAATCATGCATGCACGAAAGAGTTCGGGTACCTTTAATTAGAAGTTAGTTCGCTTATTTCGCGGCATGAATTGAGAAATAAGCAATAGATACATTGCATTTACCATCCCATCGAATCATTCGTTACCCTCGCAAAATCAACGAGAAGAAAAAAAGAACATCCATCAAGTTCAACCGTCACAGGATGTGGAACCCTGCTTGCCTTACTGAGTATGGTGCTAAGTCGTGTGGATCGGAGACTGCCCTTGCAGATTATTCGAAGGAGTTGGAGCAGCACAGGGCGTGAACAAAGGCAACAATCCCATAAAATTAATTATCTGGGCACATCTCACTCGAATCGCATGATCTCTTGTTGAACGGCAGAAATCATGATGCAAGTCTGGCACATGATCTGTCCTATCCGCAGACAGTCGCCGAGCCATTAAACGCATTGGCGTGAGGGTTCAACAGGAGCCAATCCAGAAAGACGACAGTTTACTCAATGGACTTTCTAATGAGAGACCAATGAGAACCCTACGGAACCCCTGATGATCAACAAGAGGAGAACAATAATGAATACGAAAACGAGCTCAGCTTTGTATCATGGCATGCGCTCCAAGCTGCCATGGGTGTCCGCCATGTTGACGCTTCTGTTTCTGGTCGTGGCAGCGTGGACCAGCACGGCAGTGGCACAACTGCCGCTTCCAGTGAGCACTCAGTTTGACATCACGGGTTTCCTTCAGGAAGCGACGCTGGACGCGAGTTGCTCTGCGAGTGCCCACTGCAGCGGCAGGTTGAAAGTAAACGGCCATCTGGTAACTGTACCCAAGGAAACCATCGTCATTCTTCCGGCCAATGCCCTGACATGGCAAGAACTCTTTGCTCAAGCCCCTGCTCCGTACACCGGAGTAGCGACGGGCTTGGCCATGGCCGACATTCCAACTCCCCTCACCCAGTATGAAGTCGAGGCGGTAGGCAACCGCGTGGGCGACACTTATATTGCCGGACTCATTTACATCTCCCAGCAGAGCCTGAACTCAGGGCAGGGCTTCATTAACTTCATCAACTATAGTGTCGGCGAGATGCGGGTGGGCGGTGTGATCGGGGATTCCACCACCGGTAACCGGGTGCGAATCAACGACCCCACGGGAAAGTTCGGTCGAGCCATGACCGTAGATCAACGGTTCACGCTTGACCCGGATAACCCGACCATCATGAGTGGGACCGGCTATCCGATGTGCTTCCCGCGCGTCACGACGGACCCGACAGTCGCCGGCAACCCTGACGATCCTCTGTGTCCTCAGGGCAACCGGCCGAAGGACCTGACTGGCGCCTATGTGGGCAGCTTCTCCACAAACGATCCTGTCGCCGCGCCGGGCGCGTTCCCGGACGCGACCAAACAGGCACCCTTCGAGGTAGGTGACTACATCACCTTCGCGGGAACGCTTGTGACTGACGCCGCCACACCCACCGTAGGCCCTTGGCCAGCCAACGGAACCGCCGGCACGTACATCTCGGCTCACACCATCATCAGCAATGTCGCCATCTTCACCATGCCAGGGACCAATCCGGTCTACGTGGAGACCGATGTGTTCCTGATCGGCACCGGAGGACTGACGATCCTCGGTGGCACCGAAGCGACGGTCCGGACGCGGTTCGAGGGAATGACCACGGACCCGACCCGGACCATTCACCTATATGGAATTGATTTGAATGCCAGCACCGGAGCCACGTCTGACCGTGACTGGGGCACTATCGGCGTCGATCCAGGTCCCCCGGCGGGCGCGGTCCGAGGGCGTTGGCGCTTCCGTCCGCCGTGTGCACCCTTCGGGACTGTTGTAACAAAACCTGACAAACAGTGCGTCATGAACGCCGCGGGCACCTTCCTCCCGCCGACAAGAGAAATGAGGGCCGTCGTTGAAGGCGCGTGGGTCCCTGGGCAGACCACCACCTCTGCCAACGGACTCATTTACGGGCAGTACCACGCCCCGATCCTGTTGTACATTTTCCCGGAGAACATTCCCGGCTCCCCGGTTGTCCCCAATAACTTCGAGGCAATCGATTTCCTGGTCTGTGGCGGTTATACCTCCTCGGCAGGAACTCTGGTAGGGCAGCTCAATCCCTGGCCGGGTGCAGCGGCCCCGTCGCTCGCAGGTTGCCCGGGTGCAATCGCGCCCCCCATCGCCAATGCCGGCATCGCCCAGACGGTGCCGTCTAGTTCTCTCGTGACTCTGAACGGCAGCGCCTCCACTGGGACAGCCCCCTTGGCGTTCTCATGGGTCCAGGCAGCAACGGATCTGAACCAGGTGATCCTTACCGGTCCTACGACCGCCAACCCGACCTTCTCGGCGCCTGCTGTCGCAGCGACGACCGTGCTGAACTTTACGCTGACGGTGACCAACAGTGCTGGCTCATCGTCTGCCTCTGTGACGGTCACGGTCAACCATGCCGCCGCCCCAACCGCCATCGCCCCTGCCCCCCAGACAGTGAATTCCGGAACGCTGGTGACGTTGACGGCCACTTGCACCGATCCTCAAGGCCTGGCGTGCACATTCAGCTGGCTGCAGACGGCACCTGCGGCCCCGATTGTGCTCAATCCGAATCCCTTCAGCGGCGCGACCATCAGCTTCACCCTCACGCTGCCCGTGGGGACGACTACAAGCACTGTCCTTCAGTTCCAGGTGACGGCGACGAACTCTGCCGGTGTCAGCTCGGCGCCGGTACTCACTTCCGTTACCGTCAACCCACCGAAGGATGGCATCACCATCACGACGGCGGTGTACCGGAGAGGGAAACAGAGGCTTGACCTCACCGTCACGGATTCAATCATCAGCCCGAACGTGATCTTGACTTTGCAGCCCTATATCACGACGTCGGGAACCCTGTTTACGCCTCCCAGTGGTACGCTCACAAATACTGGAGGCGGTCTCTACACATACACCCTGGTAGGAGCACCTGAACCCGCCGTTCCGCCGGCAAAGCCCTTGGTGGTCACGTCCAACTTGGGAGGGGCCAGCGCACCTTCGGCTCTTACCCTCATCCGTCAGTAACTTGACCTATTGCGGTCGAAGGGCAGGACAGCTGCCCTTCGACCGCTTATCCGACATTCTACTCAATGAATTCAGTGACAAGAGCCATAGAAATCCCTGAGGTAACCTCGATGGCCAACAAGAGGAGAACAATAATGAACAAGAAAATGAGGTCGGCTTTATATCATTGCATTCGTTACAAGTTGCCTTGGGGGTTGGGAGCACTGACCCTCTTGTTTCTGGTCGTGCTTGCATGGACCAGCAACGCACCGGCCCAGGGGCCGATTTCACCGACGCAGTTCGACGTCACAGGCTTCCTGCAGGAGGCCACATTGACGACTCCCGGTGATGCCCACTCCGGTGGCCAACTGAAGGTCAACGGCCACGTGATTACCGTGCCGAGGGAAACTATCGTGATTCTCCCGGCCAACGCGCTCACCTGGGAAGAACTCTTTGCCCAGGCGCCAGCCCCCTACACGAATGTTTCGACGGGCTTGGCCATGGCCGACATTCCAACCCCACTCACCCAGTATGAAGTCGAGGTGGTGGGCAACCGCATCGGCAATACTTACATTGCCGGGCTCATCTACATCTCCCAGCAGACTCTGAACTCCGGTGCGGGGTTCATCAACTTCATTGATTACACCTTGGGCGAGATGCGCGTGGGTGGAGTTATCAACGACCCGAACTGCGCGCAAGGTGGCACTGCCGCGTCGAACCCCCTCTGTTCAGGCGCACGGGTACGAATCAACGACCCCGTCGTGGCGGCCGTTGGCACCGGTCGCTACAGCAAAGGGATTTCTCCTGACGTGAGATTCACGGTGGACCAGGACAATCCGACGGTTATGAGCGGGACCGGCTTCCCCATGTGCCTGCCGCGCACCGACCCGGCCGTGGCGAACGATCCCCTGTGCCCCCAAGGCAACCGTCCAATTGTCGGCGGCTTTTTCTCCGGCAGTTTCTTTATGAACGATCCGGGGGCCGCCCCGGGCTTACCACCGGACGCGACTAAACAAGCACCCTTTGAAGTGGGCGATTACATCATCTTTGCAGGAACGCTCGTCACAGATAATGTGGCGGCTCCCACCGCTGGACCGTGGCCTGCCAACGGAACTGCAGGCACCTATATCTCCGCTCATACGATCACCAACAATACCGCCATCTTCACCGCCGCGGGAACCAACCCTGCTTATGTGATGACCGATACGTTCATTCTCGGTACCGGCGGCTTGACGATCCTTGGCGCCGCTGAGGCGGTAATTCGAACCCGGTTCGAGGGGATGACCACCGATCCGAGTAAGACAATCCATCTCTATGGAATTGACTACAATGCTCTCACGGGTGCCCCGAGCGATCGCGATTGGGGTACGATCGGCGTGGATCCAGGTCCGCCCACGGGGGCGGTTCTGGGACGCTGGCGCTTCCGTCCCCCGTGCGCACCCTTTGGAACCGTTCCAACAAAACCTGACAAGCAGTGCGTCATGAACGCAAGCGGCATCTTCCTGCCCGCTCCAAGAGAAATGCGGGCTGTGGTCGAAGCGGATTGGTTTCCGGGGCAGACCACAACTGCGGCAAATGGGATTATCTACGGACAGTACCACGCCCCCATCACCGAGTTGATCTTCCCGGAAAATATTCCAGGGAGCCCGATCGTCCCGAACAATTTTGAGGCGATCCCTTTCCTGGCCTGTGGTGGTTATACCTCCTCGGCCGGAACCATTGCCGGCCAGCTCAATCCATGGCCCGGTGTGGCGGCTCCATCGCTCTCAGGTTGCGCGGGTGCAGTCGTGCCGCCGGTCGCCAATGCCGGCACGGCACAGACAGTGCCCTCGGGTGCGCTCGTCACTCTGAACGGCAGCGCCTCCACGGGGACGGCCCCCTTGACATTCTCATGGGCCCAGAACCCCGCGGATATTCCACAGGTGGTGCTGACCGGTGCGAATACCGCCAACCCAACCTTCCCGGCCCCCGTTGTGGGAGCGACGACCGTGCTGAACTTCACTTTGACGGTGACCAACACCGCTGGATCCTCCTCAGCCTCCGTGACGGTCACGGTCAACGCTGCAGCGGCTCCAACCGCCACCGCCCCTGCGCCCCAGACAGTGATTTCCGGAACGCGGGTGACCTTGACGGCTACTTGCACGGATCCTCTCGGATTGGCATGCACCTTCAGTTGGCTCCAGACGGCACCTGCGGCACCAGTCGTTATCACCCCGAATCCATTCACCGGCGCGACTATCAGTTTCACCCTCACGCTGCCGGTGGGTACCATCACCAGCACGGTCCTCCAGTTCCAGGTGACGGCGACAAACTCTGCAGGGGTCAGTTCGGCTCCACAATCGACTTCGGTGACTGTGAACCCTGCTCCGGACGCTGTTATCATCACCTCGGCGGTGTACCGGACTTCCAAGCAGCGGTTGGATATGACCGCTTCATCGTCAGTCGTCAGCCCGAACATCATCCTGACCTTGCAGCCTTATCTCACAGCCCAGGGAACCACCTTTGACCCCAAGAGCTTGGGGGGCGGGGCGAATGTATTTACAAACACAGGAGGCGGTCTCTACACCCTCACCCTGGTGGGTGCACCTGAGCCGGCGGTGCCACCCGCAACGCCTCTGATAGTCACCTCCAACATCGGAGGTAGAGCGACCTCGGCACTGACCTTGATACGGCAGTAAGTTTGGCAATTCAATGCGGTCGAAGAGCAGGACCTCCTCTTTTCGACCGCTTTCTCTCGCTGCAACTCCATGACAGTCCAATGAAAGGGCAAGGTACGAGAAGGTCAAGAGTCCAAGAACGCGGTCGTTTTGGACGGAGCAAACGAAGCAACAACATTAAGGAGACCAAAATGAAGACACCACGCAGAGTAATGGTACTAGCCGCCGTGCTCTTGGCGGTAATCGTAACGCTGGCGTTCCCACAGGGGCTATTGGCGGCCAAATCACCGACTCTGTTGGGCACGACCGGTGCTTGCAAGAACCCTTTTCCGGGTGGCCCCTGCACTCAAACAAGCACCCTTGTGCAACTCGATCCGCAGACCGGCGCCCTCATCAAAACGATCGGTCCAGTGGGCTATACGGTCAACGGCTTGGCCTGGGACGGCATACTCGGGAAGTTGTATGCTTCGACAGCGATCGGAGATGTCCGTTTTCATGGGTTGATCACAATTGATACCCGCACGGGAGTCGGTACACCCGTTGACAAAAATGTGATCAATTTCGGGCTGGCTGGAGAGGACTCTCCTATCCACTCCATTACAATTGATCTCCTTGGGCGCATGGTCGGCTGGTATGATGAGTTCCCCCCGCCGGACGGAGTCACCGATACCTTTGTTCAGATTAATAAAAGAACGGGCATCGCCACTGAGTTTACTGGAACCGGGATCGATACATCTAACAATGGGCTCTCGTTCAGCGATTTCAACATCCTGTGGAATATCGACACTCCCCGCACACAGCCGGACGGAACTATTACTCAAACCGCTTACATCATCAATCCTAGCGATGGAAAACCGTTTTGCTTCAGATTATTGTCTCCGCCCACGGCCGCCGCACTGGGCGATTTCAATCCCGATAACAACCTCTACTATGGACTTAATTTCGACAATTCGGGTCCGAGACCTTTTCCGACTTACATCGTGGTGGTCGATCCCCGCAAAGGGACAATAATCACGCTTGGGCGAACCATCGATGACCTGCATACGCTCGCGTTTGTTAAGACCAGCAAATTATTTTAGATCGTGGGTGGGTAACGGCAGTACGGTGGCTTCATTATCGACGATCGAAGAGCAGCGCGTCTGCTCTTCGATCGCCCCTTCCCCCTGGGATTATGACTCGACTGCCCTACCCGACTGCTTTCCGCTCTTCGAGGAGACCCGAACATTGCCTGAATGCTGTCACCAATTCTCGCTTCGAATCCTCGTGGATGGAGGTGAGGCTTCAACCGCGAGAGCCAGGAGATGTGGAACTGTTCTTGCGCAACTTATAGATGTTGAATGGATGGGGAAATCCGTGACTTCAAAGACGATGCAATTGGAAAAGCCGGAGCGGTCAACCCCTTAGATGATCAGTAAGTATGGCCACCGCTCGTCAAGCCTAGTCTTTGCAACTGCGACCCAGAGATTGTTTTCCAACGCGAGGAACAAAAGCCCAGGGGGGGGTCATATGAATAAATCCAGACCAGAACTGCTAATCGCTTTAATACTCTGCTTTTTGTTACCCGCAATCGTCCAAAGTCAAACGACGTGCACTGGCCCCGGGGCTCAGATGATCAGCCCAACGAACGGGTCCACGCTTCCCGCGGGTGCAGTGACCTTCGAATGGTGCAATGCGAGCGCCGACTACTTCTTGACGATTGAGAGCATCGTTGGCGCACATGATATTTTCTTTGCTTTTGCCGGAGGCCCTGGCGGCGCGGGCGTGACGACCATAACTCTGGGTCCGGCGTGCGCCCCAAGCGCTCCAATCCAGTGCATCCCCGCGAACGGTGAAACCATCCACGTTACCTTGGACACGGTGAAAAATAAGAAAATAATCGCAACATTCCAGTACACCTATACCGCTGCAAACTCAACGCCACCGGGTCCGATCGTGACCACCACGGCCGTTGACAACAAGACGGTGTCTTCCAGCAACATCGTTCAAAACGTCACCCTGACCGCGACCGTCGCAGCGGCACTGACCGTGAATCAGGGGACGGTAACCTTCCAAGTCAAGGATGGAGCCAGTAACATCGGGAGTGCAGTTACTTCGGGGATTCTGACTAACGGCAGCGCCAGCGTGATCTACCCTTTACCTCCGGGAACTCCCCCTAAGAGCTACACGATCCAGGCAGCCTACTCGGGCGGGTCGAATTTCCAGTCAAGCAGTGGCACGGGCGCGCTGACGGTGAGCGCCCCACCGCCCACCATTGCCCCGACAACTACAACCGTCGACAACAAATTCGCGTCCTTTAACACTGCCGCGCAAGATGTCACACTGACAGCGACCGTCACGGCGGCAACAACTGTAAATCAGGGGACAGTGACCTTCCAGGTCTTGGACGGACTCAGCAACCTGGGTAGCGCTGTCACCTCGGGGACCTTGACCACAGGCAACGCGAGTGTGATCTATCTATTGCCCCCAGGAGTCACCCCGAAGAGTTACACGATTCAGGTGTCTTATTCGGGCGGGTCGAATTTCCAGTCAAGCAACGGGGCCGGAGTTCTGACCGTAAACCCAGGGTCACCCTCCATTACGCCAACCACTACGACCGTCGACGACAAGACCGCAACCTTCAGCAGCATCGATCAGAACATCACGCTGACGGCGACGGTGGCCGCGGCATCCACTGTGCACCAGGGAACGGTCGCCTTCCAGCTGATGGATGGAGCAAACGGCGTTGGCAGCGTCGTTACTTCGGGACCCATAACCACTGGAAGTGCGAGCGTGACCTATCTCCTGCCAGCCGGAATGATTCCCAGAAACTATACAATAAAGGCCGCCTACTCAGGCGGTTCCAACTTTCAAGCCAGCAGCGGGACGGGGACGCAGGCAATCGCTGCAAATCCAAACATCACGATGACGCTCCATCTGCCAATGAACGGCGCCTCAGCAACCTCTTCCGGTTTGGGGGCCATGGCGGTAAGTTACGGGCAGATGAATTCATCGATGGCGACCAGCCCGGTGGCCATTGCCAATTTCGGCTACACGAGCGGTGGTGCGGGAGCAGGAGCCCTGGTGACGGAGGCCGGCGTGCCTGCTGCAACTATTCTAACAGCGGCGCGATTGTTCGTGGACTACAATACGGACACCAACTCCGGGTTCGCCCTCGTGAACCCGAACAGCATCGCGATCAGCATCAGAGCAGACCTCAAGGACGCGAAGGGAACGGCGGTAGCATCCACGAGCATTCCCCTGGGCCCGAGGAGTCACACCGCAATGTTTGTGAACCAATTGCTGTCGACTCTGCCGAATCCTTTCCTGGGGACAGTAACCTTGACGAGCACAAATGGGTTTGCGGCAGTGAATTTGAGCACAGCCACGAGCGGGCGAAAGGAGATGCTATTCAGTGCGCTTCCGGTGGCCGACCTCGGAAATCCCCCCAAAGGGACGCGGCTGCTCCTCTCCCAGATTGTAGATGGCGGGGGGAATCCGACTCAAATCCTTTTGATGAACCCGTCGGGGACCGCCCAAAGCGTCGGGACTGTCCAACTGTTCGACGACAATGGCGTACCTCTGGCCCTTGACTTTGGAAATCTGACGGGGCCGCAGAACTCACTGGATTTCACCCTCCCCCCAGACGGAATGGTGAAGTTTGCAACGACGGGCAATGGAGCGCTCCAAGTTGGATATGCAGTGGTGACAGTGAGTTCGGGCCCACTGCCCGTAGGCAATGGCATCTTCCAGTTCAGGCAGGCCTCAGGACTGGTGAGCCAAGCCGGGGTACCGGATAGTCCGCAGACGAGTTCGGCGCGGCTTTATGTGGAAGTTGCGTCGGCGCCGTTAAGTCGAAACACGGGGATCGCTGTCGTCAACCGCAATCCAGCGGCGTCAGTCCTGACTCTAACATTGAATGGGCTTGACGGGTCGACGCAGGTGGCTACGCTGACACTGGGCCCGAACGGGCACACGGCGAAGTATATTACGCAACTTTTTGCGGGCCTGCCCGCAGACTTCAGCGGTGTGTTGAATGTCGCCAGCACTCAGCCGAATAGCTTCTTAACCTTGCGGCAAACGGTCAACGAGCGCGGTGAGAACATCTGGTCCACACTTCCGGTCGCCGATCTAAGTAATGCACCTCAGGGGATCCAAATTCTACCGCAGATCGTCAACGGAGGCGGATACAAGACCGAGACCATTGTCATCAGTACCTCCACCGTTTTGGGGACGGTCTACATCAACTTCTTTGACGAGGCTGGAGGAAATGTACCCTTGGCGATACTTCTTTAAGACGGCATCCTCAGCGGACGGTCGAGTGCCGTCAACGGTGTTGAAAGGTGTCCTGTGAGGGGTTCTCGCTCATACAAGGATTCCACGACGACACTCGACCTGAGCTCAATGTTCATGGTGGCTTGGTTCCCCCTCAATTAACGGGTAGTCACATTGGCTACCCGTTTCAATGTTTTTGGGAGCTTATTGGGGCGAAGTAAGCTAAATAAGCTTAAAAACATCCTCCAATCAGAAGAGACTTTCAAGGAAGGACCTCAGACTGATGTGGCGACCCGGTTCAGAATTCTTTGACGGGAGGTATATCAACGAAGATTCTCGCGACCCTATTCTGTCAGAGCAGGTCAACTTGTGGATGACTCTGTGTGTGCATCCGTATTTGAGACAAGAGAAGCCTCTTTGGCTCAATTTGATACACCCAATCACCATCTTCCCAACGTCTTTTCTTGACCCAAAAACAATAGAATCTTTACATTAGCCACACCCCCATATTTGGCGAGCAAGTTGCTGTATCTAGATCGAGGCTTGCCTCAGTGTTTTAGCGACATGCCATCTGCAGGCGCAGGGCAAAAGTTTTTGACCATCCTGGGGAGAATAAATCATGACATTTGAGATGACCAGAAGAAGCTTACTAGCGGGATTAGTCCTTGCTCCCGTGGGGGTCGCACTTGCTGCAACCAAGACCTTTGGGGCTGCGACACCTGCTCCCGTTCGTGCCGGGCAGTCCAGCCGGTCGGGATCGAACTACTTCCCTGATTTTGTCTTGCAGACTCACGAAGGCAAAGACGTCCGCTTCTATGAGGACCTGCTTAAAGGCAAGGTGGTCCTGATCAACTTCTTCTATGCCAAGTGCAAGAAATTCTGCCCCCCGCAGACTATGAACTTGGTCAAAGTTCAGAACCTGCTGGGATCTCGACTGGGTCGCGACGTGTTTATGTATTCCCTCACCTTGGAGCCGGAGGTGGACACACCTGAGGTGCTCAAGGAGTATGCCGAGGAGCACGGGGCAAAGTCCGGATGGAAGTTTCTGACCGGAAAACCTGAGGAGATGGAAATCCTTCGTCGTAAGCTCGGGTTTGTGGATCCCGATCCCGTGGTGGACAAAGATAGCTCCTCTCACGTAGGGATGGTGCTGTACGGCAATGAGACTCGAAACATGTGGTCCGCCTGCCCAGCCCTCACAAAACCAGAGGAAATCGTTCGTTATGTGGGATGGGTTATTGATCCTGCAAACTCGGCACCGATTGCATAACAGCGGGTCGAGCTTCTCCGCGGCCCGGCTCAACGATGGGCTGAGAGATCGACCCGGTTTGAAGTACTCGAGTCTTAAAGGAGATTTAAGAAAGTTGATTGGAGTTCGGATTTAAGGTTTTAGATCAGATCCAAAATAAAAAATCAGGGAGGAAGTCATGGGTGAGGGATTGTTACAGCCAATGCATTTGTTGGTCATCATCGGGATCGCGCTATTTGTTTTTGGTCCCAAGAAGATTCCCGAATTGGGCAAGGGCCTGGGCGACGGGATCCGCGGCTTTAAGGAAGCGCTCAGCGGCAATCATGCCGCAGCCGACCAGAAAGCCGTCGAAGCGCCCAAGCAGTCCGAAAGCAAATAACACACACGGGATGCTGCCTTAAAACTTCCGTTCGCAGGAGCTGGCGACCAGGAGTTTTGGGAGGACCTAAGGCATTGTACCAAATGGAGCGCCCTGAAGAAATTTTCGGCGGCCGAAGCCGACCAAATCGTCTCGAAGGAAATCGGGCGATCCCAGTTGGACTTGGCCGCGGTTCAAGGGCTTCCATGGGAGCGAAAGAGGGGGGAGGACCAAGACAATCTCTTGGAAAACACAGGGGCATTTATCATGACGATTCACCCCTCCATGAGCCCCATCTGCTTTTGATATGACAAAAGAGGTTGAAGAGGGTAGAAGCAGGCAGGTATACTGACTCTTCACCTATGATCAGGTTCCACTGAAATCGGTGCCCTTTGGAGAGGGCGACTGAGCGAAGCAAACGCCATGCGAGTTGATTGCATTTCAAAACGAGGATTGCGGCGCGGCATTATTGCCATAGGACTCTTCCTATTCTTCAACGCCGCGTACGTATTCCCGTTGAGCTCAATCGCTTACCTTCTCAGAACACCCGAGACGCGTTGCTGCAAGATTGCGCATTCTTGTTGTTGCGAGAGGAATGCGCTACATCACCACTCCTTTGGACTCCACTGGGGCAGCACGCCGGATTGTCCGCAGACCTGTGGATTTCCGGCGACTCTCACGGCTCATGCCCAGTCTTTCTTACCACCGCCTGGTTTCCTGACAGAGCGAAATCTCAACCAGGAATCATCCGTTTCGTCGGCCCAAGCGCAACTCCCTCCCCTTTATCAATTTCTTTTTCTCTACCAGCGTTCTCCGCCTGCCGGCTCATAGGAACTCAGAGCTTCACGTCAAGGCATCCACAATTCTGAACCAGGGAGTACTCCAATGAGCCGAAAGCATAATCATCTGTTCGTTCTCCTCCTGCTATTCTGCGCGGGGTTGGCGTATGGAACGGCATTTGGCAACATCAAAGGCATTGTTCACGATCCCGACCACCGGCCGATTGCAGGCGCCCATGTCAAACTGTCGGCGCGAAACTCTGATTGGTCGCAAGAAACGTCAACCGATTCCGATGGTGAGTTTCAATTCACTGCGGTTCCCATCGGGGAATATCGGGCGATCGTCAACTTCACTGGGTTCAACTCCATCGAACAACAAGTGGTTGTTGTTTCAGGAAGCGCGCCAGTCTTGCACTTTCAATTGGCTCTCGCCGAGGTCAGTCAGGTTGTCGAAGTCTCTGAGACAGCCGAAGCGGTCAACACCACGACGGATGCTCCGCTCACTCTATTGGATCGGAAGCAAATTGAGCGCACGCCCGGGGCGGACCGCACAAACAGCCTGGCAATGATTACCAACTATGTCCCTGGTGCCTACGTGGTTCATGACCAGCTTCACGTTCGAGGCGGACATCAAGTGACATGGTCAGTCGATGGGATCCCTGTGCCCAACACCAACATCGCAAGCAATGTGGGTCCCCAGTTTGATCCTAAAGACGTCGATTACATCGAAGCGCAGCGCGGCAGCCTCTCTGCCGAGTCGGGCGACCGGACCTATAGCAATTTCAACGTGGTTCCGAGGACCGGCTTTGAGCGCAACCGCGAGATAGAGCTCGTCACGAGTTACGGAAATTTCAACCAAACAAACGATCAGATCAGTTTCGGCAGCCACACCGAGCGGTTCGCTTATTATGGAAGTGTCAATGGGAATCGGAGCGATATGGGGCTGGAGACGCCCACTTCGGAAGTCCTTCACGATATGGCAAGCGGCCTTGGTGGATTCGGCATGCTGGTTTTCAACCTCAATGAGCATAATCAGCTGCGCCTGGTGAGTTCTCTACGCAGGGATCAGTATCAGATTCCCAATGATCCGGACCAACAATCTGCCGGCACTCAGGACGTCGAAAAAGAGAGCGATGCTTTCGTCAATTTCAGCTGGGTGCATACGGCAGGACCCGGACAGATGCTCACCGTTTCCCCCTTCTTTCATTTCAACCGCGCCAATTACATCGGCGGTCCGAATGATCCCCTCCTGAGCCCGCAGGACAATCATGCCTCCCGGTACGCAGGCATGCAGGTCGCGTACAGCACCGCCTGGAAGAAACATAATTTCCGCGTTGGCGCTTACGGTTTTGACCAGCGTGATAGCACCTTGTTCGGGCTCCAGGCCAACGATGGCAGCGATTTCTCAATACGCCAGAAGGAAAATCTCTCAGGCAATCTCGAGGCATTGTTTCTGGAGGACCAGTTCAAGCCCACCTCCTGGTTGACCCTGAATGGAGGGGTGAGACTGACTCATTTCTCAGGAATGGTCTCTGAAAATGCCGTCAGCCCCCGTCTGGGGGCGTCAGTCCGGATCCCGCATTGGAACTGGGTGGTTCGTGGGTTTTACGGACGTTACTATCAAGCCCCTCCCCTCTCGACGGTTTCCGGCCCATTGCTCGATTTTGCGCTGGATCAGGGGGTTGGGTTCCTGCCCCTTCACGGCGAGCGGGACGAGGAGCACGAGTTCGGATTGTCCATCCCCCTCAGAGGCTGGGTGTTTGATATCGCTTCCTTCCATACTCACGCAAAGAATTTTTTTGATCACGATGTACTGGGAAACTCGAATATCTTTTTCCCTCTCACGATCGAAGGGGCGAATATTCGGGGTTGGGAAATCACCGTGCGATCTCCCGAGTTGCTTCGCCGTGGCCATGTCCATGTCGCGTATTCGAACCAACACGCCGAGGGTTTTGGATCGATCAGTGGCGGGTTGACCGATTTCTCGCCGCCTGAGGGTCGCTTCCTTTTGGATCATGACCAGCGGCATACATTTAATTGCGGATTCGAATTGAACCTGCCG
The DNA here is from genome assembly GCA_020073085.1 of Terriglobia bacterium. Taxonomy (NCBI): domain Bacteria; kingdom Pseudomonadati; phylum Acidobacteriota; class Terriglobia; species Terriglobia bacterium. The sequence goes on from JAIQFV010000029.1 coordinate 20,451, forward strand.
TGGCATAGCTGGGCCTCTGGGAACGCTTACTACGGCTCAGGGTTTGCGGACAGTAATGGACGCGGCCATCTTCCAGGGCACACGACCGTTGACCTTACTCTCGGTAAGAGTCTGAGGGATAATCTCTCCATTTCAGTGAGTGCCTTGAATATTGCCAACCGGAGATACTTGCTTGATAACAGCCCGACCTTCGGCGGGAGGCATTATGCAGATCCGCGCCAGATATTCTTTCAATTACGATATCGGTTCCACTACTGACTTTTGTTCATTGGGGAGGAATTTCGATTCATGAGGTCCGCCGGACTAACCTGGAGTTCCAAATCCTCCCCCACACAGAGCTCCCCCACGATCCATTGGAAGAAAGGCGAAGCCGGCCTTCTTCCTCAACTCCGAGGGTGGTGCGCATCCCTGGAGCGGAATGTCCTCCAAATGCGGGCAAAGAGCCTTCTGCCCCCTTCACATCAATAATAATTTCCTTACAAGGTATATTTCTTTTGAGGGTGAGTCACCCTCTTTCAAACGAGTGATAACTCCACGAAGGGTGGAGGTGTCCCTTTGCGCATTTTGAAACAGAGCTGTCGTGTATGTGATTCATGCCAAGACAGCCTTTTTCCCCTTTTTTCTCACCCCTACTTATACTAACCCATTTTGAATGTGTTGTTTGTGAAAAATGTGGACTCTGGCTATCCAGTTGCACGTCTATCTGTGCACCCGGATCTGCAGGATCAACGCTGACTCAAAAGAATCAATAGCATGATCGCATCACAACAAGGACTAGCTTTCAGGACCAAATTCGAGGTGTTCCTCAAGCTTAGAGAGCTTTGAAACGAACTCTACGGCTTACCGTGAATTGATCCAAGCGGCTGTGCTCCTGGAGTGACAAAGTTTCTAAGACAGACCAGCCAGACGACAAGAGATCGGGTGAATTGGGGGTAGCAGAGATGAAGAAGACAGCCAAGAGAATGAAAGCCAAGATAGAAGAGAAAGATGTCACCAGGCGCAATGTAATCAAGTGGGGACTCCTGGGAAGCGCCTCTGTTACGTTCCCTCCTCTGAAAATGCTTGCGAAGCAAGCTGCAACTGGGGGCAAAGATGGGGTTCTTGGTGAGATTCTCGACAGTCTTCGTCGCCGCACAGTAGGGCCGACAGCCCCGGGTGCTCCGCCAAGTAATGACAATTCTGGGGGGGGTGTTACTGGAAGTAGTGGAAGTGGCAGCAGCGGAAGCGGCAGCAGCGGGAGCGGCAGCAGTGGAAGCGGCAGCAGTGGAAGCGGCAGTACCGGAAGCGGCAGCACCGGAAGCGGAAGCGGCAGCACCGGAAGCGGCAGCACCGGAAGTGGCAGCAGCGGAAGCGGCAGTACCGGAAGCGGCAGTACCGGAAGCGGCAGTACCGGAAGCGGCAGCGGTGGAAGTGGCAGTGGTGGAAGCGGTGGTGGTGATGGTGGTATTAGTGGCGGGGGTGGTGGAGGCGGAAATGGCGGAGGAGGTGGAAATGGTGGAGGCGGCGGTGGAAATGACGGCGGCGGAGGTGTGCTTGTGGGAGGGAACCAATGCCCACAGACATCTTGCAGTCCGCCCACACGGCCATGGGTGGTCGAATTGCCTCGAATGCCGATTGCGCAGCCGATACCTGAGAGTCAACTGATCGGCGCTCCCATAGATCCGGTCGCCGGGATTTCTCCGGAAGATGCGATTCAAAGATCGCCACATCAGCTTTACAGCAAGTTGTTGCCGAAGAAGTTTTACGAACTCCATGAGAAACAAGCACCCTGGAGTTTCCATCCCGATCTGCCGACGCAGCCCATTTGGGGATTTAACGGGAATTTTCCAGGACCGACCTTCATGTCTCGGTATGGGGAGCCTTGCCTGGTTCGAATCCACAATGACCTGCCCAAATCGAGTAATCTGGGTTTTGGCATCCCGTCCACATCGACCCACTTGCACAACGGCCATACTGCTTCGGAGAGCGATGGATTCCCAGGCGACTACATCAATTCAGGTCAATTTCACGACCATCATTATCCTCACGTGCTTCCGGGATTTACAACCGACCCGAACGGCATTGGCGACAAGAACGAGGCATTGCATACCCTCTGGTACCACGATCACCGGGCCGATTTTACGGCTTCAAATACCTATGCCGGTCTCGTCGGCTTCCACCTCCTTTTTGACGATGTGGACTCCGGCGATGAGGAGGACACCAACCCCCAGGCTTTGCGTTTGCCCAGCGGCGAGTACGATGTCCCTTTGATATTTGCGGACCGTGCGTTTGATTCCAACGGGATGCTGTTCTTCGACAACTTCAATTTTGATGGCATGCTGGGTGACAAATACCTTGTCAACGGCGCGATCCAGCCCTTCATGAGGGTGGCCCGTCGCAAGTATCGATTCCGATTCCTCGGTGTCGGTCCATCCCGTTTCTGGCAGTTTCACCTGAGCGACGATTCGCCCATGACTCAGATTGCGGAAGATGGCAACCTCTTGCCCATACCCGTCGTGCGCACCGGCGGAATTCGGATGGGCGTGGCGGAACGCTGCGACGTCATCATCGACTTCTCCAAGTACAAGCTTGGAGACACGGTATATCTCCAGAATCGCCTCGAACAAATCGATGGTCGCGGACCCACTGGCAACATCCTGCTACCCGGGGACTCCCTTCTAAAGTTCATCGTGGATCACGATGCCAAAGACCCAAGTCAGGTTCCCTCCAAGTTGTGCAGTCTGCCGTCCATCAATCCCGCCGAGGTCGTCCAGACCCGAACCTGGCGATTTGAGCGGCAGAATGGCGGCTGGGCCATCAACGGCCAGTTCTTTGATGTGAACACCATCCGGGCGCACGTGAAGCAGAATACGGCTGAATTCTGGGTACTGCAGAACTCGGGCGGATCGTGGAGCCATCCGTTACACATCCACTTTGAGGAATTCCGTATCCTCTCACGCAACGGACTGGTACCTCCACTCTGGGAACAGGGCCGAAAGGACGTGGTCAAATTGAATCCCAACGAGCAGGTGGTCTTCTTCATGCGGTTCCGTGATTGGACGGGGCGCTATCCTTTCCACTGCCACAACACGGTTCACGAGGACCATGCCATGATGATCCGGTGGGAGTTGGAAGCTTGATCGGTCCCGTAGCAACGCTCGTGACCCCGACATCAGAAGGCTAGTGGGTCACCTGGCGTGTGAATGCCCGGAAGGGTAATAAAGAGACTCAAATTACAGTAGAGTTTTGCTTGTCTTGAAGGCCAGGGAAGGCACGATGAAACCATTCCACAATCGCAGCATCGGTCCTCGAGTTCGGAAGGTGGGCGCAAACGCGGTCACCTTCCTGCTCGCGCTGGCAGTTCCCCCTCAGGCGGCAAACGCAGTACTTTATCTCACGGGGGATTCCACTTCCCCTGAATCCAGCATCTGGAAACGGATGCGTCTGATTCTCTCAAATCATGTCATTAATGCGCGTCGCACAAACACCCATTCAGAGAACAGCTGAGATCGATTTCAATATCCCCGGCCCACCCTGTAAGGGAGCGGACGCAAAGCTTAATGACCAGGAGCCTCCTGCTCCTGGAACTGAGGTACCGTCCTCCATCTGGCAGAATTGTTCCCAGGCCTCGATTCCTCTGCCATGACGCAGTTCTGCTCAAAAACCTGGGATCCGCCGTGTTTACGGTGGCGTACTTGGTCCTGGGACTCCTCGCAACGAGAATCCCGGCTATTCACTCAATTCGAAGAAGGCATCGAGGGACTGAAGCAGTTGGGTCTTACACTCTTCAGGAGAACCTTCGATCAAGTGCAACGTGATGGTGTTCGTTGTGCCATCTTTCATGAGCACGTATGCCTCCGGCACCTCATCCAGTTCTTCCGCATCAAACATCCGAATACCGTAAACGATCGCCTTCTTCTCCATGACCCACCTCGTCGCTTGATTGCCCAACTAATCGAAGATTCCGCCCCGCGTGAAATTCCCCGTTCTCCAAGTCTATCATTATTTCCAGGTGATAACAGCGGGAAGAAGAATTGGAACTTCAAACTCCGCCCAGCGTCTAATCCATTAGAAGAAGCCCAATTGGAAGCCGTAACAGGAACGGGGTTCCGCCGGTGTGCGGGGGTCTCATGCGGAGGACGGCCCCGTTCGGTCAGAGGAGGAGTTCGATTCAGGATCAAAATCGAAAGGAGGTCACGGCGATGTTCGACACAATGGATATGAAAAGATCCCAGAGTGGGGACTCCAGAAATCCCATGACTGTTGTTTTTTCCCTGGGGGTTCACCTGATGACCCTGATGTTCCTCGTCCTGATCCCGTTGATTTACACGGAGGCGCTTCCCGTAAGCCAGATTCGCAATTACTTTCTCACGGCCCCTCCATCAGCACCTCCTCCTCCCGCGATGCATGCCGTAAGAATAATTGGCGTTGAAAGGCATGTGACAGAGGTCCATCCGAATCAGATTCAAGTGCCTTCGGAAATTCCTCCGATCGCCGCCAGAATTTTCGACGAGGGACCACCGGTTTCGCCGCCTGCGGCATCTCCGGACGGCATTCCGGGAGTGCCTGGAGGTAGCCCACAAGGCGCGGTTCCAAGGTGGCTGCCTCGTATGTGGCCAGCCCCTGCTCCTCCGCCCCCCGCCCCAAGAACGGAACCCTTAAAGCCCATCAGAATCCCGGTCAGTGGGGGGGTCCAACAGGCCAAGCTGATTTATGCGCCGATTCCAGTCTACCCACTTTTGGCAAAGCAAAACCATATCCAGGGTGCGGTGGTGCTGGAAGCGATAATCTCTAAGGACGGGACGATTCAAGACGTCCAAGTGGAGAGCGGTCATCCCTTTCTTGTTCCGGCCGCAATTGAAGCGGTCAAACAGTGGCGCTACCGTCCCACTTTGCTGAATGGCCAACCGGTCGAGGTCATTACAACAATTACAGTGAATTTCAAATTGGGCGGCAATTGAGGGCAGGAGGAGCTCGAATGGTCATTAGTACCGGGAAATGATCATCTGGGCCTCCAATGGAGGTCAGGTTCTATGCCCCCGCTCGGCAGGCACATTTTGTTCTTGACAAAAGGCGAATAAAAAGCGAATATCTCTCCACTCTCAAGGTCGACCAAACCTACTTTTGACAAACCCCGCCGAAAGGCGGGGTTGACTTTTAGAAAGGATGTGAGGCGATGGGTCGCAGCGAACTCCAACAAGACCTGATGGAAGATGTAGAGCCATTCAGCTCACCTCTCCCTCTCTCCGGAATTGCTCGTTTGGCAGCGGAAAGCGACTTGACCATTGAGAAGAAGGACGTCCAGTATCTCTCGCTCGCCTCGAAGTCGATATTGAATCGGTGCTCAAACCCTTCGATGCCGTTCCAGTGGACAATCAATCCCTATCGCGGCTGTGAATTCGGGTGCAAGTATTGCTATGCCCGGTACACCCACGAGTTTATGGAACTGCGCCACGGGATTGACTTCGAGAAAAAGATCTACGCCAAGGAAGACGCTGCGAGGATTCTGAGGCGGGAACTTACCCCTCGCCGGGTCAAAGACGCAGTCCTTGCGATTGGAACTGCAACCGATCCCTATCAGCCGGCTGAACGCGAATTTAAGGTGACCCGCCAGATCCTTGAGACTCTGTCGATGGCTCGCGGAGTGCGGTTCTCCATTACGACGAAATCCGATCTGGTGCTCCGTGATCTGGACCTGTTGAAGAAAATTGTGGGAAGCAATCGGGTCCAGGTGAATCTCTCCATCACCACCACTGACGAGCGGTTGGCCCGCTTGCTGGAACCACGAGCTCCACGTCCCACCTTGCGCTTCAAGGCCGTTCGCACCCTGGTCGAAAACGGCATTCCAGCTGGAGTCTTTATGATGCCCCTGCTTCCCGAAATCACAACCTCAGATGAGAACATGGAGTCTGTTGTTCGGGCGGCCGCGGACGCCCGGGCAGGGCATCTCCTAGCAAGTGTCGTTTTCCTGATGCCCTCGGCTCAAACACAGTTTTTCCCGTTTTTGGATAGGCACTTTCCGGAGTTGACCGGACGTTACCGTCGGATGTTCTCTCGCACTCCATATCTTCCGGAAGACTACACGAAGCGGATCCAGGAGAGGATTCATCAATTAAGGGACAAGTATGGAATTCCCCATGCCTCGAGCCTGAAATCGCCCTCGCACGAGGAAGTGGCGCAGCAGTTGGAGTTGGGGTTCATGTAACGGGGAAGAAGGCCCAGGGGGTGGAGAAAGGGGGGGGATAGAATTTCGAGGTTAAAACTCAACGAATCAAATTTGAGGCGAAGGGCCCAATTCTACACCACATCGTGATCCCCATCCATAATCGGTCTTTTGACTTTCATCTTCTGACCTCTGGCTTCCGGTTTCCGGCCTCCGGCTTCTTTTCCCTACCCCCTATCACCTATTACCTATCACCTACACCTGACACCCGGCACCTGAAGCCCGACACCTTGCCCTCAACCCGTGGCTCCCGAATCCTTAAACAATCTCCGATACTTTTCAAATGGGAGAGTAGCAACGCCCGCCAACCTCAAATTTTCCTCCACGTGGGAGACCTGGCTCATTCCTACAAGCGCGACGCTTATGCCGGGGGTAGACCGGGTAAACTGGATGGCGCGCTGGGCATCACTCTTGAGACTTCCGTTGAGGATCTCTACGATTTGCGGGGGCAAGTTTTTTGCGAGTTGTGCCTGCAGGATTGAAGCACTTGCCATGACAGTGATACCCATGTCTTCCGCATACTTGAGGGTAGAAGTCTGAGTTTCCTGGGAGCGTTGGTTCCAAAAACCAAAGGCTTCGGGCATGGCGAGGTTAAACGGGAGTTGAATCACCTTGAAATGGTGCCCGTCTCCGCCCACGGTTCTGGCCAGCTGGACCATTTCATTGAGCGACATGTAGTCAGGCGCGGTCGAGGCCACCCGGTAGGCATTCCACGTTGCCGTCCCGTACATCCGGATCTTTCCTGCAGCGACGTTCTTTTCCAACATCTCAAAGGCGCTCAACAACCGTTTGTAAAACTCCTGCCGGGGAACTTCACTCAACTGTGTTTCAGGATTGTGCAAGTAATAAATATCAATGCTCTCGATTCCGAGATTCTGGAGCGACCGATCAAGCTGGTTCTGGAGGTATCGGGGTTTCAAAGAGTGACATCCTGCGACGATGTCCTCACGAAACAGAATGCCCGGCTGGATAAAGTTTTTCTCAAAATAGGACTGCATGTCCTCCTGGCTCTGGGGGGCGTGGCCGTCAAACGGGATGAATCCGCCCTTGGTCGCAATAATCAATTCATCGCGCGACGATTGACCTGAGGTAAATAATTGTTTGAGCGCCGTCCCCACCGAGCGCTCACTTCGCTGGAAGCGGTAATTAATGGCGGTGTCGATGACGTTGGTACCCAGATTGACAGCATGGACGATCGCGCTGGTGTAGGCGGCATCGCTCGCTTCGTCGTCCCCCCCGAGATAAGTGCCAATCCCGATGGAGGACATCCAGAGGCCTTGCTGCAACCGAAAGTGCCCATCCACCGAGCGGGCCTTCAATCGGCCGCGGTATCGAGCGGTCCCCTCGGGGGTCGCACACTTGAGTTCGGCCAAAAGTATTCTCCTTTACCGATCGACCCGTCCGGTCGACCTGCCCTATGCGCCAAGAATATGGTAACCCGCATCCACAAAGATCGTAGTCCCGGTGATCCCCCGGCTCAAGTGACTGACCAGGAAGAGCGCCGTGTCTCCCACTTCCGCAGCCTCGATATTGCGATGAAGCGGGGAATGGTCGCGGTGGAATTCGAGCAGTTTCGAAAACCCGCCAATGCCCATGGCGGCCAACGTTTTGATGGGGCCCGCCGAGACCGCGTTGACGCGGATCCCATACGCACCCAGATCCGCCGCCAGGTAACGCACCGTCGCTTCCAGAGAGGCCTTGGCCACTCCCATAACGTTGTAATGAGGGATCACGCGCTGACTTCCCAGGTAGGTCATCGTCATGATGGAGCCCCCGTTCTTCTTCATCAGCGGCAACGCGTACTTCGAAAGCGCGATGAGCGAGTAGGCGCTCACCTGCTGGGCAATGCGCCATCCTTCGCGCGAAGTGTCCACAAAATGCCCCTCAAGGTCCTCCTTCAAGGCAAACGCGACTGAGTGAACCAGAAAGTCAAGGGTCTCGTACTTGTTTTCGATGACCTCAAAGACATGCCGGATCTGTGGGTCGTGTAACACGTCACAGGAGATCACCAGAGGGGGATCTTCCAGAGTCTCGGCAAGTTCCTTCACCCATTCCTCGAGCCGCTCACCCTGGTAAGTCAGCGCCAGCTTCGCGCCCTCATCGGCGCAAGCTTGCGCGATGGCCCAGGCAATAGACCGTTTGTTTGCAACCCCCACCACCAGCCCTTTCTTTCCTTCAAGAAGCTTTTCCATTTCTGCAGAGCTCCCTCGCTCTTCAAATTGGGGTGTGTCAGTTGGGACTTTCTGGTTTTTCAGAATGACCTCGGCCACGGCGGACGACGGGCCTTCCTGGCCGAACGGGCGTGAAAATCAAAGCTGGATAGAGATCGCATTATAGCAGATCGATCCATTCGAGCCTTCAAAAAAAGATAGCTGATCAGCGTACAGGTGGAAAAAATAGAGGTTGACCCGTTCTGCGCATGCGTAATGTCAGATTGAATTTCCAGAGGTTCGCCCCCGATGATTATTCGAGGATTGATCCTTGGATCACTCTCTGGCTCTGTCTTTTGATGCTTTTTTGAAGGCGGAACATAACACAAACGTCATCAAAACTGAAGAACGTTGTTCTACACCATCCGCGGCGAATTCCTGTTAGAATGCCGGCGATGAAGATCGAGGATCGAATCATTGTCGCTCTGGATATGGACTCTCGCGCCCGTGCCCTCGAATGTGTGAATGAGCTCATGCCCCAGGCGAGCTACTTCAAGGTCGGCAGCCAGTTGTTCACCGCCTGTGGGCCCGATCTGGTCCGGGAGATTGTGGCGCTGGGGGCGCGGGTCTTCCTTGACCTGAAGTTCCACGATATTCCTCAGACCGTCGCCAAAGCGGTGGTGGAGGCTGCTCGCCTGAAAGTGGCCATGGTCAATATTCATGCCAGCGGCGGCATGACCATGCTTCAGGCGGCCTCGCATGCGCTAGCCGAGAAGTATTCCCCGGAGGAGCGCCCACGTTTAATTGCGGTCACCATGCTGACCAGCATCGGAGAGGCTGACTCGCGCGAGATTGGATTCTCCCTTCCCATGGCGGATCAGTCCGTACGATTGGCCCATATGGCCCAGCGGGCAGGTCTTGACGGAGTGGTCGCCTCGCCGCTTGAGATCGCGCACATCCGGGAGGCCTGTGGAAAGGACTTTCTGATTGTGACGCCGGGGATCCGTCCTGCCAATGCAGTCCTCGATGACCAGGTGCGCATTGCCACCGCGGAGGCTGCCCTTCAAGCCGGCGCGGACTTTCTTGTGATTGGACGCCCCATCCTGGAAGCGCCGAATCCCCGCCAGGCCCTTCAAGCACTGGTGGCCTCTCTGAAGACCATTTCTTGAAAAACCCACCCCACGGGGGATGCATTTTCGAGGGTCGTCGAGGGCTCCTCGCATTGAGTGATTGCACATAAAGGCTGAATTGGGGGAACTTTTGCCATTCCGCAATAAAGACAAGAGCTGATCCGGACGAGTTGGACCCAGGACCAGGTTTTATCAGGAAGCCAGGACACCGTGGGATCGGGTGTCGAAGGAAGGCCTGCCGCAGCACGATCATCAGATCCTCTTCAGATTGAAGGTTCCTAGCCTCCTGTACTCCTGGCTTCCCAATGATTGAGTTTTATTGTCCTTGTTGAAGCAGATTCTGAGGTGAAGCGACTGAAAGGATTTCGAAATCGGCGCGTTCCCCTTCCCACACCATTTTCCAAATTTCACGCTCTTTGATATGATGGATGCTTGTTAATTCCAATTGCATCCGCGAAAGCCGCCGCGTCCAATTTTTCCGGCGACAGACGACCCATGAATGGAACTGGAAATTCCAGGTTTGATTCACTTGTCTTCGACCTCGGCAAGGTGATCATCGATTTCGATCCGATGCGGGCGATCCGCAAGTTGGAAGGCCGAACCCCGTACCGGGCGACCGAGCTGTTGGCAAAAATGAGGGAAACGGATTTGGTGAACCGGTTTGAATCGGGCACACTCACCTCCGAGGAATTCTACCGGGAGATCTCCGCCCATCTTCAACTTGGAGTGAGCTTTGAGGATTTCATTCCGATCTGGTCGGATATTTTCATGGATGAATTGATTCTCGACGCATCCTTTTTCGAGCAGCTCAAACCTCGATACCGGCTGGTGTTGCTCTCAAATACCAACGCGATGCATGCGGCCTTCCTGAGGAGCCGGTTTCCGGTTCTCTCGGTCTTCGATTGCCAGGTGCTCTCGCATGAAGTGGGTGCAATGAAGCCATCCGATCGGATCTATCAGGCCGCGACCGAGGCGGCACGCACGACCCCGGGAAGAATGTTCTACGTGGACGATATTCCGGCATATGTCGAAGCGGCTTGCCGCCTGGGATGGGTCGCAATTCCCTTCCAGGGAAAGGACCAGCTGGTTCGCGAGATGCAGTCACTCGGCATTCACCCGGAGTGAGCAGTTCGCGATGGTTTTGAATCCATGATGACTCAACAGAATCTCATCTTCGATGCGGATGACACCCTCTGGGAAAATAACATTTATTACGAGGAGGTGCGGGAGAGGTTCTTGACTTTAACGGATGTCCTGGGCGTGAGCCGTCCCGAAGTGGAAGCCCGGATCGATCGAACAGAACAGAAGAACATTGAACTCTTTGGTTACGGCAGCGAGAATTTCATCCGCTCCCTGAGAGAAACTTACACTTTCTTCGCCGGCGATCGAAACCATCTGGAGTCCACTCTTCGGCACATTGATTCACTGGGATCGTCGCTCTATGATTTCCGTATTGAACTGCTTCCCCGGGTGGCGGAGACCCTGGCATCCCTCCGCGAGCGCCATCGATTCTTCTTGTTGACTAAGGGGAATTCGCGCGAGCAGACCTCCAAAGTGAAGAAATCGAACCTCGAGGGACTTTTTGAAAAGGTTGTCGTGGTTCCTGAAAAGAATGTCGCGACTTATCATCAGGTCGCCAGCGACCTCGTCCTGGATAAGTCCATTACCTGGATGATTGGAAACTCCCCGCGCAGCGACGTGAATCCTGCTCTGGAGGCAGGGCTGGGAGCCGTTTTTGTGCCTCACGCCGTGACCTGGCATTTCGAGAAAGTTCCGGTGCGTACCGACCTTCCCCGCCTCATCGTGGTCAGTCAATTCGCGGATCTCCTGGAACACTTTTAGAGAAAATCAGGGATTATTCTTCACCACGGCTCGCCGGGGCATGGGCGAAGGAGAATTGCTGCGCCAGTGTCTGGTGGCCTCGTGAGGAGCGATTTATTCCGGAAGGCTCAGAAGGGTGTGGTAGAGGGTTCGAACTTGTTCTTGGGTGTGCTCCAGGGTTCCCGAAGTATCGATCTCGTAATCCGCAAAACGCCGCTTCTCCGACAGGGGCATCTGGGCGCTGACCCGGAGTCTCGCCTCCTGCTCCGTAAACTTCCATCGTAATCGGATCCGCTCGATTTGCTGGGCCTCAGTACACCAGACCACAATCACCTTCTCGAATCGCTTGTAGCTCCCGGTTTCCACCATCAGGGCGGCATCGACGATCGAAACCGGATGGCGATGATTCTGTCCCATGGCTTCCATCATTTCTGTCGTGCGGCGAATAATGATGGGGTGTGTGATCTCGTTGAGTTTTGTTCGCAGATCACCACTGTTGAACACCAGCGTGCCAAGGGCAGAGCGGTTGATGGTTTTGTCCTCATTGAGAATCGCGCTGCCGAAGACCTCGACAATCTTGACGTAAGCTTCTTCGCCCGGCTGGACGATCTGATGGGCCACTTCATCGGCACTGATGATACCCGCTCCAAGGGCCTCAAAGAACCGGCACACAGTCGTTTTTCCGCAAGCGATTCCTCCCGTCAAGCCGATTCGCCGCATCAGTGCTCCATTGGCGCTCAAAAGTCGGGCGACAGAAAATGTTGCGCTATGAGGGATGTCTCTGCCGTAATCGTGCCGCGCACACCGTGTTGTGAATCAACATGGCGATGGTCAAGGGCCCCACGCCACCGGGCACGGGGGAAAGCTTCCCGGCCACACGACTGACCGAAACGGGATCGACGTCGCCGACGATCAAATATTTCTTTTCCTCAAACTCCGCCAAACGCCCGGGATCGTCTTTGAAGACCCTGGAAACAAGCGCGGGATCACTAATCTTGCTTATCCCGACGTCCACGACCACGGCACCCGGCTTGACATACTCCTGGGTGATCGTGAGGGGGCGACCGATGGCGGCAACGAGAATGTCGGCTTCCCGGCAAACCGAAGCCAGGTTCCTGGTCCGCGAATGGCAGACGGTGATGGTGGCATGGGCATGCATCAATAGAATGGCCAGGGGACGTCCCACCAAAACACTCCGCCCCACCACCACCGCGCGTTTGCCCTCCACCTCGACTCCCGACCGGCGGAGCATCTGCATCACCCCGCTGGGGGTGCACGAAGCCCAGGCATGGTACCCCATCAACAGGGCTCCCAGGTTCGAAGGGTGCAACCCATCAACATCTTTTTGTGGGGAGACCCGCAACAGAACTTCCTTCTCATCCACTTGGGGAGGAAGGGGCAGCTGAACGAGAATTCCGTCGATTGAATCATCGGCGTTTAAAGCGTCCACCTCGCTCAAAACCGCCGGCGTACTTGCGGATTGGGGAAGTTCGATCTTTCGACTGACTATTTCCATGCGGGCGCAGGCCGCCACCTTTCGATTCACGTAAATCCTCGACGCCGGATTGTCCCCCACCAGCACCGCAGCAAGCCCCGGCGGGTGTCCGGCCTTCCTGAGTCCCTCGATGTCGTGGCCAAGTTCGGCATAAATCTGGTTGGCAATGCTCGTGCCATCCAGCACTTGAGCGGTCATCCCATAACCCTTTCAACGAAGCGATGCATTCAGTCTATCCAGTGCAAATTCATTTGGCAAACGAATTTGGAGCAGGGTGAAAATGAGACGACTCTGCAAAGTATCCTCCCATCCTGGATCCCTTCACGGAGGACTCCCCGAATGTCGCCCCGTTCCTGTGCCGGCCCGATAAAGTTTCAGTCCGCCGGGGGCCTGTGATAAGATTTTGAGATCGGGTAGAAAGGACTTTCTCATGCCATTTCTAGCGGACCGGCGCCTGCGGATCAAGCTATACGCGTTTATGGGATTGCTGATCATCGTGGGAATGTTCATAAAGTACTACAATATTTTTGAGGAAATGCGCATCAAGCAGTTTTTTAACCTCGTTGTAGCCGGCGACTATCCGTCTGCTTATAAACTTTGGCAGCCTGCGCCCAGCTACAAGTACAGCGATTTCCTGGAGGATTGGGGAGATTCCAGCTTTTACGCCGAAGGCAAGATCACTTCCTTTCAACTCGAAAGCTCCCATTCCAGGGGGAATGTTGTGGTGGTCAAGATCCGTTTGAATGGGAAAAAGGAAATCGCGCTCGTCGTCAGTAAGGAAGATAAGCATTTTTCATTTGCTCCCTAGTGGGACGCATACATGGAGTTCAAGACGTTGGCAATGATCGCGGCGCGTGTTCTGGTCGCTCTCGTAGCGATCGTGCTTCTATTGCGGCTGGCAGAGAACAAGTTCATTTTCTTCCCCGAAAAGATTTCAATAAATAGAGCCCTCCCTCCCACCCCGGGATTCGCCGTGGAAAACATCTGGCTTCAGAGCGTCGACGGAGTTCGTCTGAGCGGTTGGCTGATTGCCTCCCAAAGCCCGGCTTCTCCGTCACCAGCGACGGTCCTCTACCTTCACGGCAATGCAGGAAGCCTGTTTGATCGCGTCGAACGTCTGGTCTCCCTTGCTGCCCAGGGATTCACCATCTTTGCGATTGACTACCGTGGTTATGGCTGGAGTGGCGGCACCCCCACGGAGGCGGGGCTCTACCGTGACGCGGCCGCGGCTTACAAATACCTGATTCAACACAAACATGTTGACCCCGGTTCACTGTTTTTCTATGGCGAGTCTCTGGGGACCGCCGTTGCGATTGAGCTGGCTCTTGACCACCCCTGTGGAGGTCTGATCCTGGAGTCCCCATTCACCTCTTTTGAAGAGGTCGGAAAAGCGCATTACTTCTTCATTCCAGGATTCGTTTATCACTTTATGAGCAATGACTGGAATTCACTCGATCGAATCAGGCGGCTCAAGATGCCCAAATTCATAGTTCATGGGGATCGTGATCAGGTGATTCCCTTCGCTCAGGGCCAGCGATTGTTTGAGGCGGCGCTGCCGCCCAAGACGTTTTATCCTATCCATGGCGCCGCCCACATGGAGTGTCTCGAGCTCGGAGGGCGGGAATTGACGGACCGGCTGAAGGCCTTCGTCATCGAATCGCAGGCGCTCAGATCAACGCCATCCCCCGAAGCCGCCCATGATCTCTAATGGTAAAATCCTCTGCTTTCATATATATTGGGCCGTCGAAATCTAAAACCACCAAGGAGCTTTCAATGCAATTGAGATTTTTGAATTTGAAGCGCGAGGCAAAGATACTTGTCGCGGTCCTGACACTGCTACTTTGTGCCATTATTCTCCACGCGCAGACCCCGAATCCGGCGCCCGCCCCACCCCCTCAAACGCCACCGAAGCCTGCGGCCCCCGCGCCGGTTCTACAGAGCGCCACTCAGTCCTCGCAGCCGCCACTTTTTCCAAAGGATATGGTCATTATGACCGTGGGCGACCATAAACTTACTGTGACGGATTTCAATCAGATTATGGAGATCTTTCCCGCCCAACAGCGGAACTATTACAGCGGGCCTGGCAAGCAGAAGTTTGCTGACGATTTCAGTCAACTTCTCATCCTCTCCGACGAGGCAAGACGACAGAAAGTCGATGAGGAGCCGACCGTAAAGAAACGACTCAACCTGCTGGCCGATCAAACCCTGGTGCAGGCGCTGGTTCAGAAGATACAGGGCGACATAAAAATAAGTGATGACGAAGTCCAGAAGTATTACACCGCCCATCTCAAGGACTACGACGAGGTGAAGGCCAGGCACATCCTGATCCGCCCGAAGAGCAGCCCCGCCCCGCTTCCCGAAGGGAAGAAGGAGTTGACGGATGAGGAGGCAAAGGCCAAGGCGGAAGAAATCTACAAGCAGGTGACGATGCCCGGTGCGGACTTCGCCGCCGTCGCCAAAGCGGAGTCCTACGACCAGGGATCCGCCCCCCGCGGGGGAGATCTGGGGACATTCCACCACGGGCAGATGGTTCCGGAATTCGATGCGGCCGCCTTTGCTCTGAAGC
The DNA here is from genome assembly GCA_020073085.1 of Terriglobia bacterium. NCBI lineage: Bacteria > Pseudomonadati > Acidobacteriota > Terriglobia > Terriglobia bacterium. Next base: position 35,815 of record JAIQFV010000029.1, read on the forward strand.
CCGGAGAAATCAGCCAGCCCGTAAAGACCCAGTTTGGGTACCATGTGATTCTGGTTGAGGAGCGGAAAACTCGAACCAAGGATGAGGCCAAATCCGATATAGAAAACACTCTCCGTCGCGAAAAACTCGAACAGTCCCTCGACGGGATCAAGAAATCTGAAAAAGTTGAATTGAACGAGCAGTTTTTCCCACCGGCGTCACCCCCCAGCCCGCCCAAACCGCCCGTTGTCCCACCCGCCGCTCCGCCGACGGAGAAGAAGAATTAGTCAAGCCATGACTTTCTCGCGAATTCTGGTAACGGGGGTCTCCGGCGCTTCGACCAGCGAGTGCCTCCGGCGGGTGCAAACCGACCTCGGCAGTGAGCGCGTGGCGGTTCATAACGTCGGGCATGAGATCATGAACCTGGTGCAAGAAAGTGGGATGTCGCTGGAAAGTGGCAACATCCTGAATGCCCCGAAGGAAACCCTGACGGCATTACGTGTGGCCGCGTTTGAGCGGATACATCAGCGGCTTTCTGAAGTCCAAAAGATGCACCTGGTCGATGTCCATGCCACTTTTCTGATGCGGTCCGGGCTGAAGGAAGGCCTTTCATTCAACGAAGTCCGGAAATTCAGTCCGGATCTGATGCTGACGGTGATCCAGGGCCCCCAACAGATTCATCGCAAGCTTCGAGGCCACCCGGGGGCATACCTTCACCTCACCGTCGCCGACATCGTCAAATGGCAGGAATTCGAAGTTTACATCACCAACATGCTTGCCCGAATTCTGGGTGTCCGCCACTTTGTCGTTGCGGAGAGTCAAACCGAGACGCTGAAGACCATCCTCCTGGACCTTGTTCACAAACCCCCCGTTTATGCCAGCTATCCGATGACCCATCTGCCTGAAGAAGAAAAACCCAAAGTTCGGCGATTCGTTGAGTTCCTGAAAGAGCGGTTCACGGTATTCGATCCCGCCGCCATCGATTCGAGTCACGACCTCGCTCCCCACTTCAGCGAGGAAGATAAGCGGGCCATCTCCAACCACACCATCGTCCGGGACCTGGAATGGATGATCGGGATTAACAGCGACAAGGTGGTCGCCTATCTTCCGCGGATGGTCTTCTCCAGCGGGATGAATGATGAACTGCGCTTCGGACATGAGACCGGGAAGGAAACCTATATTGTGCTGGAACACCACGATCCTTCCGCCCTGCCGTCCCTTTCTCCCTTTACGGAGTACAAATCCCGCGTTTTCTGGTCGTGTGAAGATTTTCGTTATTACCTCGATCTCGATCCTCAACTCCGCAATGTGTACGATGCCTGCGAAGAGAGAATCCTGGAGCGGATTAAAGAACGCAAACTGACGCACGACGCCGCTCCTCTAAGCGAAGAGCGGTTCCGCTCCGAAAGCCGCGCCTTCTGGCAGTATCATTTGACTCCTGAAGAGTACGCTGAGAAAAGGGACCCCATCGACAGCGTGATTTCTTACATCTTCAATAAGTGGCACCGAACCCGCCCTTCCGCGTGAATCCTCGAATAGCGAGAGTCACGCCTCGGCTCCAACCGCATAGAACCCGGATTCCAAAGTGAAGGCCGTGGACCCTCCGGGTTCAGACAATTCTCGCCAACGTGCAGGGCGGACAACTTTGTCTTGTGCGTAAAATCACTTGCGCCTCGGTCCCGTTAATTGTATTCTTTCGCGTTTTCAGTTTGTGCTTAAGCGGATCTGGGGGCCCCGACCGGGCGAGAACCACGAAGGCGCGAAGCAGGAAAGGAGCGAACTGACATGGCAGAAAAGAAGATTTCGAAGACAGCTCGCGCCAGTATGACCGACCGGGAACTGACGAACTACGCAAAGTCATGCCCGCAATGTGGCGAAAGCATGGTGGCAACGAAGTTTGTCAGGTCGGCCGACCGGCCCGGCGGCATGTACTGGGTCTGCCCGAAGGACGACTACTCACAGCGAACGTAGCCTCCGAAGGCATCATGTGGCAACCTTAAAGTATTTTCGAAAATATTTTGGTTGGGAAAAGGCAGTCTGCGCAGACTGCCTTTTTTAGTTTCATGGAGAGAATCGTGACGCGGGGAGGACTCCCCATCGGGATTGAGACCTTCTGGACTTGAAACCACCTTCCCCGCCATCGCTCCGGCCCTGTAAGAGCGGTTCCCTGTTTCCCCTGGATCGCCTAACGTCGAGCTTCCCTGCCTGAACCTCTCATATCAATATGAGTGAAGCCGGGGACCTTTCAGGCTGTGACAGCAGTCACACACCCCGCTGGAGTCAGAAGGCTTATAATTGAGACGAATGCAGGATCAACGGAATGAGGTCAAATCAGAGCGGGCAAGGCGCAAGCCGTAAAATAGGGATTGCTCCATCAATCCCCTTTGTCTATGCTTTCGACCCTGCTTTCCGGTAGTTTTTTGTAGGAAGTACAAGAGTTGTGATAATCTCAAAGCGTTGAAGGCATAAATCCCGTCAGGAAGGAAAAACCGAAATGGGCTTCTTTTGGCGTCGAAAGAAAAAGGAACCGGAAAAGCCGGTGGAGGTGGCACCCCCACCGCCCCCGCCCAAACCCGCGGTACCCACGGCCGTCATTGAGACTTCCAAGGGGCGGATCGAGTTCGAGTTGTTCGCCGAGAAAGCACCCAACACGACCGCGAACTTCTCAAAGCTGGTGCAGAGGAATTTCTATGACGGTTTGACATTCCATCGAGTGGTCCCGGGATTCGTTATCCAGGGGGGTTGTCCGAAGGGGGACGGGACGGGCGGATCCGGAGAACGGATCAAGCTGGAAATTCATCCTGAACTCAAGCACGAAGCCGCAGGCGTTGTCGCCATGGCCCGCGCGACGAGCCCCGATAGCGCGTCCAGCCAGTTTTATATCACCCTAAACCCACAACCCTCGCTGGATGGTCAGTATGCGGTTTTCGGTCGGGTCACCGCGGGGATCGACGTCATTAAACAGATTTCAAAGGGCGACAGGATTCAGTCCATCAGAATTGTTTGAGATGCATCAAGGGTTCTGCAGAAGGTAATAGGTGATAGGTGATAGGTGATAGGGGGTAGGTCAGAAGAGAGGGTGCTCTGAGATTTATCCATCTCTATCGGCCCCTGATCAATGAGAACAAGTTTCTTGAATTGCTTGCCGACCGTGGTCTTTCATCCCAGAGACTGAGACCCGTTACCTATTGTCAATTACCTATTCCCTATACCCTATTTCCTATCACCTATTTCCTATCACCTGCCCTCATTATCCAGCGAATACGCATTGGAAACATACTGCGACACCATGCGCTGCGTATTGAAGAAGGAGCCGTTGAGGGCAATGGCGGAACGCATGACTTTGGCATAGGAAAGCGGCCGGCCATAGAACATCGGGAGAATGATGAGTTCCAGTTTTTCATACAAGGACGCCGCTTCGGAATAGTTGTCTTCAAGTAATCCCGGGCCGTGCCCGACCGCCCAACCCGTAAACCCTTCGACATGGCCTTCAACCCACCAGCCGTCCAACACGCTGAGGCTGGGCACCCCGTTCAGCGCCGCTTTCATCCCGCTGGTTCCGGAGGCCTCCTGCGGCCTCTTGGGAGTATTCAGCCAAAGATCAACCCCGCCGGTCATCAATTGCCCCCAGTGCATGTCGTAGTCTTCGAGGTAGACGAATTTCACAATGTCCTTCAACGCAGTGGCCGCATCAAAGACCCGCCGGATGACCCCCTTGCCCCCTTCATCATGGGGATGCGCTTTGCCCGCAAAAATGAGCTGGAACGGACCCACGTTCTGGGCGATATACTTCAGCCGTTCAGGACTGAAAAAGAGAAGATCGGCGCGTTTGTAGGTGCTGGCCCGACGCGCAAAACCGAGAGTCATCACCGTTTCGTCCATTTGCATCCGGGTGCACTTCTTGACCTCTTCAAGCAACGCCCGCTTCGCGAGGAGATGGGCATCGCGAATCTCCTGGATGGGAATCCCGATGGCATAACGAAGATAGAGGTTGTCATGTCTCCATTCGGGAACATGTTTGTCAAAAACCTCTCGCAACGAAGGTGAAGTCCAGGTCACCGCATGCACGCCATTGGTAATCGCACTGATGGGATATCGAGGAAACATGTCCCGGGACACTTCGCCGTGCTGCATCGCCACACCGTTGATGTAATGAGAAAAGCGAAGGGCCAGGTAGGTCATATTCACCCCGCCATTCGAACAGCAGTGCGTGGCCTGAAGCAAGCTTTCCCGTTTCTCTCCCAAGACCTTTACCACCAGCTCTTGTGGAAACTGGTCATGTCCTGCCGGGACCGGAGTGTGAGTGGTGAATATGCACTTGCGCCGGACGGCGTCCACATCCTGCTCTGTCACTGAACTGAAATTGCGACCCTCAAGCACTTGTTCGAGCAGAGCCAGGGAGAGCAGGGCGGAGTGTCCTTCATTCATGTGAAAGTTCTCAATTTGATCCTCGCCCAGGTTACGCAGAAATTCCACACCCCCGACCCCTAACACGACTTCCTGACAAAAACGGTAGTGGTCGTCGCCGCCATAAAGGCAATCGGTCAAGGACTGGTCCCAGGGCGTGTTGGTCGGCAAGGCCGTGTCCAACAGATAGACCGGCACAGTATGGCCGGAATGGCCCTGAATCAGGTACTGCCAGGCTCGGACCCCAACGACCCGATTCTCGATCATTACTTTGACCAGGGGCTCTATCTTCACCAGCACTTCTTGGGGGTTCCAAACCTCCGGCTCTTCAGCCTGGATGCCCTGCCCATCAATTCGTTGGCGAAAGTAACCTTTCCGATGCAATAAGGTAATACCAATCACGGGAACGCCCAGATCCGCCGACGAGCGAAGCATGTCACCCGCAAGAACGCCTAAACCTCCACTGTAAGTTGGAATCGCCGGATCGAGGGCGATTTCCATAGAGAAGTAAGCCACTTTATGTTTATTTGGCATGGTGTTGGAGAGGGGACCCCGTGAAGTGCCGGAGAAGGCCTCCTCAGGAGTTTTTCCTTTCGATCTGCGATGACCTCCTCTGTACCTTTTCTATCAGATGGATCGCCTTACCTCTGCGGTGTGCCGGACCAGGGCTGATTCATTCGCGGGGTTCAGGCCAAGACAAGTGGGCCATCTTACCAGCTTGCGAAAGCCTTTTTCAATCATTAGAATCATCCGGTGATGCAGCCATTGCTCGCGACATCGGCCCCGATGGCCCGCCTCACCATATCACACCCAACTGATGACACTGCACCGATTCGAAAATCCAACGGAACCGCTGCTTGCCAAATCGCTCACATATTCCCGTTTTAAGACAGAATTCCTTCAACGATTTTCCTGTGACCGCAGTAGATCTGTTATGAAGGGTCAATTGGATGTGGCGAGGAAAACTTGGAGCTTGAATTTCGAGACACCCCACTGATGATGACAGGTTCAATGTTGGAGGCATCCGATCCGCTGGTCAGTAAGGAATACTCCCTGCTGATCAAACGAGCGAAAGCCGGTGACCTCGGCGCCTTTGAAGAACTGATGATCCGACACGAAAGACGGGTCTTTTTGACAGCATTACGGTTGCTCGGACAGCCCGATAGTGCACGGGACGCAACGCAAGATGTCTTCCTCCGGTTTCACCGGTTTATTCACCGCGTCGACGAGCAACGTGACCTGGCGCCCTGGCTTTATCGGATGACCGTAAATGCCTGCCATGACATCCGCCGCAAACAAGGCAGGGCAGACACCATCTCGCTGGATGAATTCCTGGAAACCGGAGAGATCCAGGCGTTGAATTCAACGCCACACGCCGACGAGAACCTGAACCGGGAGGAAGAAAGGCGGATCGTGGCGGAAGCCTTAAAAAGACTGCCCGAAAAAGAACGAACAGCGATTGTTCTTCGGGACATCGAAGGCCTTCCAACTAGCGAAGTAGCCCGAATCCTCGGCTCCTCCGAGGGGACGGTCCGCTCACAGGTTTCCATGGCGAGACTAAAGATTAAGAAGTTCACGGAGCGTTTGCTGAGGCGAAAACCATGAAGTGCGAAGATTTTGAACAACTGATCGGCATGTATGCCGGGGGCGATCTCGAGGGGCGAAAGTCCCGGCTAGTCAAGGAGCATCTCAATGCGTGCGCCCGGTGCCATGATTTGGCCTCACAGCTGAAGTGCAGCCTGGCCACTCTGAATGAGATGAACGACGAACCGGTCGATGAGACATTGCTCCAAGAGCTGAGGAAGAGCGTCCTGAGGCAAATTTCTTCTGAACCGATATCTCGCCCCATGGAGAGTAGGTTTGGAGTGTTGTTCGGCGGGAGATGGAATTATGCTGTCCTGGCCATCCTTGTGATTGGCTTCCTTGCCGTTGCGCTGTTGAGACTCGACCGGTCCAGAGGTCCCCGTCAGGATTTGGCGGACCGGTCCAGAGAAAATGTCGCTCTACCGGTTGCGCCGAAAGTGTCCCCCGCTCCCCTGCCCTCCGATACTCAGCACGATCAAGGGTCGCAACGCGCCGGGTTGAGGTCAAGTCCAGCGATGCCCCGCCGCGCCGTCCAGCGCCCCAAGCCTGCGGCCCCGACCGGAGAAGTGGCCGTAAAGCAACCTCTGGCAATCGTGAACCCGAGTATTGAAATAGCTCAGATTGTGCCGATGCGTATTGATCTGTTCAAGATCGAACTTCCACGGAAACCGGACCCCTTGGTCATTAAATGGGTGTCCAAGGATCCTGATATAGACATCATTTGGTTAATTGACAAGAAGGGAGAATGAAATGAAATCACTCACGCACCATTCCGTTTGTGTGGCGCTGCTGGTGATCCTGGGCCTATTGATCCTCAACCAGCCCGGCGCGGCGCAATCGGATAAGGAAAAGGAAGCAACAACCAAAACGCCATCCGAAAAGTCCCAACAGATCGTGCAAAAACCAGGATGGGTGACGAAGATTTTCACCGTCAAGTACGCGGATGTGGTTGAACTGTCTCAACCCTTGAGGGTTTTCAATGCCCAGCTCATTCCCAACCGCGATCTCAAGGTGCTGGCCGTTTCATGCGATCGGGATACTATGCCTGCAATCGAGGATGCCATCAAGAGGCTCGACGTGCCGCCCACGAGTGCGAAGAACATTGAGCTGACCGTCTACCTTTTGAGCGCGTCTGAACAAGTCGAGCCCTCGTCGGGAGTGACTCCGGAGCTTCAAGGAGTAGTCGACCAGTTGAAGGGGCTTTTCCCCTACAAAGGCTTCCGTCTGACGGAATCGATGGTGGTGCGCGTTCGCGATGGACAAACGGGACACGTGAGCGGGGTCGCTCCTAGTACTTCGGAGGGTTACAAAATTTTTTATAACTTCCAGTTTCGGTCAGCTAATATCGTCGATGGCGTTGAAGGTCGGACAATCAGAATAGATCGCCTGAGGCTTGGCGCGAAAGTACCTCTCGTTTTGCCGGGATCTGCTGAGAAGTCCCTAAACGTTCAATACCAGGACACCGGCATTGAGACCGATATAGATGTCCGCGATGGTAAGAAGGTAGTCGTTGGAAAGGCCAATACGGACGGATCGAGCGGTGCCATGATCCTCGTTGTGACCGCCAAAGTGATGGACTGATTCGCATTTGTGGTGGGGCGACGGGGGCAGCCATCTGAAATCAGACTGCCCCTGCCGCCCGCGTCTGCATTTTCTTAACACCCCCAGTTGCATCCTTAACCCGAATTCCGATGCTGAAGGCCATGATCAATGTCGAAGGGGGATTCAATTCCCATTAGTAGATGCTTTTCGAATAAGGCTTCTGTCCCTTTGGGCCCGGAGGGCGCTTGCGCCGCGGCGCATAGCCTCGCCTGAGCTTCTCTTCAGGCCCGGAGGGCCTCTAGAATGGAAGCCCCACCTGAAGCTCTGTCCCGCGCTCTATGCGGGACGGAGCGAGGGTGGGGTACCGGTCGTAAAAATGACCTCCGAGCCCCGCTGGCGGGGCGAAAGAATCTGTCGAATGGAGCTTCGGACAACCATCCAATAAATCCACTGTATTTCCCTTCCCGAAATGCTTTCTCTCCGCATCCCGTTACCCTTCTCGCTTCTCGAATGAGTGGAGCCCAACTCCAGCGGTTGGATTCACGAAGCGATATCGGGACCCTGGAGATTTTCCTGGCAGCGGAAGCGCCCTCGCAAGGTCTCTTTTCCGCAAGAGTGGCCGGAATCTTTCCGAGTGCAAGGCATCGAAGAGGACGTTCGGTCTAGTTGGAACTGAGGGCACCGTTTCGCCCCGCAAGCAGGGCTCTCACATTTTCTCTCATGTGTACCCCGCCCTCGCCCCGCAAAAAGAAAAACGCGGGGCTCAGACGGGGCTACATTCTTCGAGCCCTCCGGGCCTGGAGCGACAGCTGCCCCGCTCGAAAAGCATCGACCGACAGGACAGAGTCAGACGTCTCTCCCTCTTTCTCCGGTCCCTCCAAAGGCGGAACAATTCCATTCTTCCTTCATTCCATTCCAATCGATCTGAATCGAAGAGCCTAAAGCTTCGTTGGCGCCCTTAACTTCGGAATTCAGGCTTAATTCAATAGTGATCATCCCGGAGACCGATTGGATTTTCAACCTCACCCTTCTCCATCGGGAGAACAGACGTGGTGAATGTACACTCCACCGATTCATCGAAAGAGGATTGCAGTTGCAGAATGCACGGGGGTGTTCCAAAATGCATGGCATCGGATCTCAGTACTGCACAGCGACAATCAATTGCCCCGGAAAGGAAATTGCGATGCCGAAACCTTCTGCAATCATTCTTCGATTGGTTTTTCTGTTGGCAATGGCCATTGGCGTCCCCCATTTTCTTCTGGCGCAGGATAGGACTCCCTCCCCCTCATCCATTTCGCAACAGGCCCGTCAATACCGAATTCAACACGATGTGGCCATCCTCAAAGAGTTTGACGATCTCCTTTCGATCCCCAATGTTGCATCCGATCTGACCAATATCAAAAGAAATGCGGACGTGCTTAAGGAAATGCTTGGGCGCCGTGGAATTCGCACCCGGCTTCTACAGATCAATAATGCCCCTCCGGCTGTTTATGGAGAGTTGCTTTCTCCCGGGGCCCTTCGGACCGTCGCCCTTTATGCGCACTATGATGGCCAACCGGTCGATCCATCACTCTGGAAGAGCAATCCCTGGAAGATGATGATTCGTGACCGTCCGCTGGAGGATGGTGGCCATGAAATCTCACTCGATTCGTTGAAATCACCGCTGCCGGGTGAATGGCGTGTGTACGCGCGCTCGGCCAGTGATGACAAGGCGCCGATCATGGCCTTGCTGGCGGCGCTCGATGCCCTCCGTGCGGGAAACATTTCGCTTTCAGTCAATCTCAAATTGTTTCTTGAAGGTGAAGAAGAGGCCGGGTCGCCCCATCTGAGGTCCTTCTTTGAAAAATATAAGGACCTCTTGAAAGCTGATGCATGGCTTCTGTGCGACGGGCCGGTTCATCAGACCCGCCGTATGCAGCTCTACTTTGGAGCACGCGGCATCACTGAATTGGAATTGACGGTTTATGGCCCCAACCGGGCTTTGCATAGCGGGCATTATGGCAACTGGGCTCCCAATCCTATCGCTCTGCTGACTGATCTATTAAGCAGCCTCCGGGACGGCGAGGGTAGAATTCGCATCCCTCACTTCTTCGATGACGTCAGGCCACTCACCGATTCCGAGCATCGCGCCCTGAATGAGATTCCCGCTGTCGATGCACAACTGCGCCATGATCTTGGGCTCGCCTGGAACGAGGGGGGGAAAGAAGTACTGGCGGAGCGGATCCTCAGCCCGGCCATCAACTTTCGTGGCATCCAGTCGGGCCATGTCGGCGAAAAAACAACCAACTCACTCCCGAGCGAGGCGATTGCATCGATCGATTTTCGCTTGGTGCCTGATCAAACACCTGACCGGGTGCGGTCACAGGTCGAAGAGCACATCCTCCGGCAGGGATTCTTTATCGTTCATGAAACCCCGACGATGGAGATCCGTCGAGCCCATCCAAAGATCGTCAAGCTTGCCTGGGGTCCGGGCTATCCCGCAGCGCGCACTTCCATGGATCTGCCGCTTTCCAAAGCTTTGATAAGCGTGATCGAGCAGTCCACTGGTGAGTCTGTAGTCAAAATGCCTTCGCTGGGTGGAAGCGTCCCGATGTACCTTTTCGTCGAACAGCTCAAGACCCCCGTGATCGGATTCCCCATTGTCAATCATGACAACAACCAGCATGCGTCCGATGAGAACTTGCGGCTGCAAAACCTGTGGGACGGAATCGAAATGTTCGCCTCCGTGCTGGCCCGGCTGGGGAAAGTCTGGCCCTAGCCCGGATTATTCATGAAGCTCAAAAGAATGCCGTAAATGACCGAAGTTCGCTCGTGTCTGCTCCGGTGAGGGACACGAGAAAACTCTTAGAGTCAGAGAAAATCCGTTTCCAGTCCTGTTTTGAGTCGAAAAGGATGAAGACGAAGGATCGCGGACTTTTTCAGCGCACACTTCTCCCGGCGGAAGTCAAAGAGGGATTCCACCAGAGGGTCTCTTTCGATCATGAGGTGGCCCCCAAGGCTGCCGCGATCCGTTTCCAACAAGGAAACCAAGGATAATGAGCGGGCAGATGCAACACGATTCGACGGACCGAGCGTTTCACCCACACGCCCAGTTTCAAAAGCCGTTCTCGCAGCGTGCTGACCTGGGCGCGCGCCAGCTCGGTCCCCTCGGCGCAATGCCGCAGCTGCTGCATCAGGACATAGGCGGCCGCCGTCAGCAACACCCGAAACTGATTGGCCCAGAAACTCGTACAGCTGGTGCGATCCATCTCCACACCGTGATGCAGTTCTTTGATGTGGTTTTCCATCTGCCCCCGCTGCCGGTAGTGGCGATACACCGTTTCGGGCCGGTAGCGGAGGTTGGTGATCACGAAGCGGGGATTGTCTTTCGCCTCGTGCACGCCGTCCCGCACGATCTCGGCTTTGATAATGACTCGGCGAGGACGCCGCCATGTTCCCGCCCGATAGCGCGCTTCGGTGTAGACGGCTTCGGTCTTTCCGCTGAGGCACGATTTCAACCGCGCCAGAGCCAAGGCTCGACGGGCCCGTTTCAGCAGACGCGTATTACCAGCCATGGCCACGACGTATTCCACTCCGGCGGCCTCCAGAAACTCGAACACCTCGGGGGTGGCGAATCCGGCATCCAGCCGCACGCGCAACGTCGCCCGCGGAAAGGCCTCCCGCAAGCGCCGCAGGATTCGGGAGAGCAAGGGGATGGCGCCCTCGGCCGGCGCGGCGTTGCCCGGACGCAAGGCGATGGTCCAGAGATACTGCTCCGCCTCGTGGTTGAAGCGCATCGTCCCGACCATCGGCAAATAGCACCAGCTGTCGTAGTAGCCGTTGAAGAAGCTCAACTGCTGCTGCCCGTGGGTGGGATCATCGGTCGGATCCAAATCGACGGTAATCCACCGGGCTTTCCCCTTCAGCCGTGCGGTGTGATGGGCGATGACCCCGTCGGCCAACGCTTCCCCCAAACGCAGGAGCTCTTGTCGTGACACCGCATTTTCAAACCGCGACAAACTGGGCTGA